>VAZF01000300.1 GCA_005888425.1 Alphaproteobacteria bacterium | reverse complement strand
GGCGCTGTTGATGGGCTTTGTGCTGGCCCTACGGCTGTCGATCGACAACATCATCGGGCCGATCGTGCTCGGGCACGCCGCCCGGCTACATCCGGTCGTCGTCATTGCCGGCTTTGTCGGCGGCGCGATGCTGTTCGGCGTCGTCGGCCTCCTGCTCGCGGTGCCGATGGCGGTATGCATCAAGATCGCGCTCGAACACTATTACGCCGAGCCGATTCGGCCGGAGGAACGCCAGGATTAGATGAACCGTGGGGCGATTTTTGCCACCCCACGGTGTCAAGATGTCAAGTCACCGCGCCAGTCAGCAGCGGGCCGAACAGCCGCCATTGCGTGCCGTCGAAGCGGCCCATCTGGACCTGCTTTACCGGCGCGAAATCGGTCGCGCTAGTATTGATCTTGATGCCCGGCAACAGCATCGGCAGCGTGAAGTCGTGCAAGTTCGCGGCCTGCTTCATGACGTTGTCGCGGGTCAGCTCGTCACCGCATTGCTTCAGCACCTGCACAACCGTCGCGGCGTTGGACGGTCCGTAGACGTTCCCCGCATCGGCCTTGTCGCCGTCCGGATAGTACTTGCCCATGAACGCGACCCACCATTTGTAGCCCTCGTCGTTCTTCCACGTCTCGTCGGTCGGGTCCTTCAGGTAGAAGTCCGACACTAGGCCTTTGGCGTTATCGAGACCCGCCGGCTTCAGCGTCGCGGCAACCGAGTTACCGATGCTGCTCAGCACCTGCAACGGTTTCCACTCGATCTCGACCGCCTTGCGGATTGATTGGGCGGCGAATTTCGGGATCGCGGTGTTGACAAAGACATCGCACCCGGCAGCCTTCATGCTGACTACCTGCGACTCGACCGTGGCGTCCATCGTTTCATAAGAGGCTTCGATCGCGACCATCGACTTTGCCTTGTCGCCGAGCCCGTCCTTGAGGCCCTTCAGATAGTCCTTGCCGAAATCGTCGTTCTGATAGAGGACGCCGATCTTGCCGTTGGGCTTCTCGTTCAAGATGAAGGTGGCATAGATACGGCCCTCGCTCTGGTAATTGGGCTGCCAGCCGATCGTCCAGGGGTGACCCTTCGGATCATCCCATTTCGTTGCGCCGGTGGAGACGAACAGCTGCGGCACCTTTTTCTGGTTCATGTACTGCCAGATCGCGCTGTTGGTCGGCGTGCCGAGCGGCCCGGCATCGAGCAGCACCTCGTCCTGCTCGACGAGACGGCGCGTCTGCTCGACGGTTTTCGGCGGCGAATAGGCGTCATCATAAGAGAGAAAGGTGATCTCGCGGCCATTGACGCCGCCCTGGTCATTGACCATCCGGTAATACGCGGCCATCGCCTTACCGATCGTGCCATAAGACGACGCGGGACCGCTGTAGAAGCAGGTGTTGCCGATCTTGATCGCGGCGTCGGTAACGCCGGGGCCGTATTGCTTAGCCGCTCCTGCCGGCAACGCGGACAGGACAAGCGAGCTGGGCGCAGCGGCGAGTATAGTGCGCCGAGTAAGACGCTGCATGGCGACCTCCTCTGTTCAAAATGCCGGCTGCCTGTTGTCCAGGTCTGCGGCGCGTCAGCACCGGCCGCGTCGAGGCGCGGCCGTGGCGTCGCGCAGCATGACGCCACGACGCGCGCTTGCCAACCCTGTCGCGGCGCGGACGCGTTTAGCGCGGCCGCGCCGCGTGGGAGAGGAGATCGATCAAATGGGTCAGGTTACGGCGCCGGTGATCAGCGGGCCGAACAATTCCCAGCGCTCGCCGGTAAAGCGGGCCATCTGGACCTGCTTCAGCGGCGCGAAATCGGTCGGGCTGGTATTGGCCTTGATGCCCGGCAACAGCATCGGCACGGTGACATCGTGCAGGTTGGCCGCCTGCTTCATGACGTTCTCTCGGGTCAGTTCGTCGCCGCATTGCTTCAGCACCTGCACCGCCATCGCGGCGAGCGAGGCGCCGGCGACATTGCCGGCATCGAGCTTGTCGCCATCGGGCAGGTATTTGTCGAAGAAGGCGGACCACTCCTTGAAGCCCGCATCGTCTTTCCACTGCGGGTCGCTGGGGTCCTTCAGATAGAAATCAGAGATGAGGCCCTTGCAGTTTTCGAAGCCGGCTGGCTTCAGCGTCGCGCCGACCGACGCGCCGATGCTGCTCAGAATGTGGAGCGGCTTCCATTCGATCTCGGCCGCCTTGCGGATTGATTGGGCGGCGAATTTTGGGATCGCGGTGTTGACGAACACATCGATGCCTTTCGCCTTCATATCGACGATTTGCGAGTCGACGGTCGGGTCGGTGGTCTCGTAGGAAGCCTCGACCGCGATCATCGATTTCTTTTCGCCGAGCCCGTCCTTCAGGCCCTTCAGATAGTCCTTACCAAAATCGTCGTTCTGATAGAGCACGCCGATCTTGCCGTTGGGCTTCTCCTGCAGGAGGTAGGCCGCGTAGATGCGGCCCTCGCTCTGGTAATTTGGCTGCCAGCCGATCGTCCAGGGGTGGCCCTTCGGATCGTCCCATTTCGTCGCGCCGGTCGCGACGAACAGCTGCGGCACCTTCTTCTGGTTCATATACTGCCAGATCGCGCTGTTGGTCGGCGTGCCGAGCGTGCCGACCGTGCAGAGCACCTCGTCCTGCTCGACGAGCTTGCGAATCTGCTCGACGGTTTTCGGCGGCGTATAGGCGTCGTCGTAGGAGAGCAAGTTGATCTTGCGCCCGTTCACACCGCCCTGGTCGTTGACCATCTTGCACCAGGCGACGATCGACTTCGGCACCGGCGAATAGGAGGAGGCGGGACCGCTATAGGGGCCGGTATTGCCGACCTTGATCTCGGTGTCGGTGACGCCCGGGCCGTATTTCTTTTGCGCGCGAGCGGGGATCGCGGCGAGCGTCAGCACGGCCGGCGCGGCGGCAAGGATCGTACGGCGAGTCACTTGTTTCATGACTACCTCCTAGGTTGGCCCAAAGTTGAGCGAGCCGTCGGGTTCGGGCGCCATTTTCCGGCGAGCCACGCATTGGCGAGGCGCACGAAACCGGCCGCGCCCGACGGCATCACAAAGATGATGATCAACAAAATGATCCCGTAGATCGCGCCGGCCAAGCCGCGCGAGATGCTCTCGGCGATGTTCGGTACGTAGAGGACGAAGATGCCGCCGACCAGGCAGCCCGGGATCGATCCGATGCCGCCGATAATGAGCCCGACAAGGAACGAGACCGAGAGCAGAAAGCTGAAGCTGTCCGGCGCGACGAACTGCACGACAATCGCGCCGAGCGCGCCGGCAATGCCGGTATAGAGCGCGCTGACGCCGAAGGTCAGTGTTTTGTACAGCGAGGAGTTGACGCCCATTGCGGCGGCGGCGATCGGATGATCGCGGATTGCCATGATCGCCCGGCCGGTGCGGCTGCGCGCGAGATTGCGCACGGCGAGGAACAAGAGCAGCAGTACGATCAGCGTGAAGTAATAGAGCCACTGATCCGAATCGATCGGCAGGCCAAAGGGCGGATCGGGTTTGTCGATGAAGAGGCCCTGGACGCCACCGGTCCAGTGCTCGAGCGGGCCGAACTTCAGGATTTGCGGCAGCGCGATTGCCAGCGCGAAGGTGGCGAGCGCGAGGTAGAGGCCTTGCAGGCGCAACGCCGGCAGGCCGAACAAAAAGCCGACGGCGAAGCAAACCGCACCCGCCGCCGGCAATGTCCACACATAACCAACGTCGTAATCATGCATCAGGATCGCCGCCGTGTAAGCGCCTATGCCGTAGAACGCGCTGTGTCCGAGCGAGAACTGGCCGTTGAACCCGGTCAAGATATTGAGACCGAGGATCGCAAGCGCATAGACCATCACCTGCGTCAGCTGAAACGTGACGAAGCTCTTGAAGAAGAAGGGCATCAGCGCGGCCACGACAATCGCGGCGGCGATGAGGAGGTGACGGCCGGCGAGCCAGCCCGTTGCCGCGCCGGAAAGCGCTTCCGCGGGTGCGGCGGCGCCCGCCGCCGCCACAAAAGGCACGCTCTCCTTAGTCGCGATGTCGTCGGCCGGCGGGCTCATACCCGACTCACAACGCTGCGCCCGAACAGACCGCTCGGCCGCACCATCAAAACGGCGACGATCAAGACGAGGGCGATCGTCAATTTCAGCTCGCGCCCGACATAGGGAATAAAGGTGCCGGCAACATTCTCGATGACGCCGACCGCGAAGCCGCCGAGCACTGCGCCCCCGGGACTGGTCAGCCCGCCGAGCACGGCCCCGGCGAAGCCATAGAGCAGAACGCCGAGCATCATGTTGGGTTCGAGAAAGACGACCGGCGCGATCAGCATGCCGGCGACGGCGCCGATCGAGGCGGCCATGCCCCAGCCGAGCGCCGTCATCCAGCCGACCCGGATACCGACAAGGCGGGCCGATTCCGGGTTGGCGGCGGCGGCGCGCATCGCGAGGCCGAGACGGGTGCCGCGGAAGAATAAATACAGGAGACCGAGCAGGCCGAGCGTCACACCGATCATGCCGACCTCGTGCGTATCGGCGAGACCGGCGAGCAACGGCTTATGCCCGAACGGCGTCGGGAACGTCTTGATCGTGTAATCCCAGAGATAACCGGCGGCGCTGTTCAGGATGCTGAAGAGGGCGATGAAGGCAACCAGGCTGCTGAGCACCGGGGCGTTGTGGATCGGCCTGAACAGCACCCGCTCGATCAGCACGCCCCCGATAAACGACAGAACGACCGCCGCGGCGAAAGCGACCCAGTAAGGCTGACCCCATTGCATGACCTGCCAGGCAATAAAGGTCGAGAACATCGCCATCTCGCCCTGAGCGAAATTCAGGTGGTCGATCGCCTGGTAGATCATGACGACCGCGAGCGCCATGCAGGCATAGATGCCGCCGGTCGCCAGCCCCGCCATGACCTGATGCAGCAGCAGTTCCATCGCGGTCAGCGCCTACTTGGACCGCGGGCGTCCCGCCCGCCCCATCCGTTCCAGGCGGACGAGAATTGCCAATCTGTAGTCTTCGCACATAGGCCTGCTTTCACAGGGTTTTCTTCGATATAGGCCAAGGTGGTTGCGAGGTGCTCATCGTCTTGCATGAAGCGGTCAAAATACTCTGGAGCCCAAAACGAGCCGTGGCGGCTCAGCATCCGATTGGCTTGTTTAGCAGTGTAGGACTTCCAGGAATGCACGACCTGATCGAGGCGGTGTTCTGGCCTGATTTCCACCAGGGTATGAACATGATTAGGCATTATGCACCAAGCATTCAGGGCATATCGCTCGCCATCGAACGCTAGAAGCGCACTTTGGACAAGTTGCCCAATAAGAGGATTTGCTAAATCGCGCCTGCCGTGTCCGCGATCCAGCGCACCATCGATCGCGAGCACGCGATCATCCGCGGGTATTTTGGCAATTTTCGCGCGGATCCCGGATGGAAGGCTGTCCGCCAAGCGGAACACGATGTGCTGTACCAGATTTGCTGCGTCCAAATGGGGCAGATACCCGCGCGAGCGCCAGCCTCGGTGCTCTACGGCACCGAAGCCGGTACATGCGGGCGGGACGCCCGCGGTCCAGCTCGCGCCGATAGCTGGTGTCATCAGGCCTAATACCCGAGATAGGCGCGGCGAATGCCTTCATCGGCACCGATGACGGCGGCCGGGGCATCCATGACGATATGGCCGGTTTCGAGGAGATACGCGTGCTCGGCGAGTTCGAGCGCCAAGGCGGCGTTCTGCTCGACAACGAGCATCGCGACGCCGGTCTCGCGGTTGACCTCGCGCAGAATCCCGAACAGTTCTTCGACGATCAGCGGCGCGAGGCCGAAGGACGGTTCGTCGAGGAGCATCAGCCGGGGCCGCAGCATCAGGGCGCGGCCGACCGCCAGCATCTGCTGCTCGCCGCCGGACAGTGTGCCGGCCTGTTGCCGGCGGCGCTCCCTGAGGCGCGGAAAATGCGCGTAGACCTGCTCGATATCGGCGGCGATCCCGGGTTTGTCGCGGCGGGTCATCGCGCCGAGTTGCAAATTCTCCTCGACCGAGACGCGCAGAAACGTGCCGCGCCCTTCCGGCACATGCGCGATCCCGAGCCGCACGATGTCCTCGGTGGCCCAGCCGGCGATCGCCCTCCCGTCGAAACGGATCTCGCCATTTGTCCGCACCATGCCGCAGAGCGCGCGCAACACGGTCGTCTTGCCCGCGCCATTGGCGCCGAGCAGCGTGCGGATGTGCCCCTCGCCGATGTCGAAGCTGACCCCGTGCAGCGCCTGGTTCTGCCCGTAGAAGGCGTGGAGTCCTTTGACCTCCAGCATCGCCGGGCCGGAATTCATCTTCCGGGCCCCGCGGCCGCCTTGCTCGTGCCGAGATAGGCGCGGATGACCGCCTCGTCCTGCTGCACCTGGGCCGGTGAGCCCTCTGCTATCTTGCGGCCGAAATCGAGCGCGACAACCTTGTCCGACACCGACATGACGAGGTTCATGTGGTGCTCGACCAAGAGCACCGTGACTTGGCGCTCGTCGCGGACGCGGCGGATCAGCCGGCCAAGCTCGCCGACCTCCTCATGGTTAAGCCCGCCCGCCGGCTCGTCGAGCAACAAGAGCTTTGGCTGGCCGGCCAACGCGCGGGCCAACTCGACCCGCTTCCGCGTGCCGAGCGGTAATCCCGCCGCCGGCCGCAGCGCGAATTCCTCGAGATCGAGCATGCGGATCAGCGACCAGGCGGTCTCGGTCAGCCGCGCCTCCTCGCGGCGCACCCAGGGCAGGTGCAACGCATCGCTGACGAAATCACTGCGGCTGTGCGCGTGAGCGCCGAGGCGGACGTTATCGAGCACCGATTGCGGCGCAAACAAAGCGAGGTTCTGGAAGGTGCGGCCGATGCCGATCTCGGCGATGCGGTGGGGCGGCCGCCACAGCATCGAGCGGCCCTCGAACAGGATATCGCCGCGGTTTGGCGTGTAGAGCCGGCTGACGCAGTTGAACAGAGTCGTCTTGCCGGCACCGTTCGGCCCGATGAGGCCGAGGATCTGGCCCTCCTCGATCGTAAAGGAGACGCCGTCGAGCGCGATAATGCCGCCGAACCGGAGCGCGATGTCCCGGATTTCCAGCAGCGGGACGGAGGACGGCGCACGCGCAGCCGAATAGGGTTCTGCTGTCCCGACCGCCGCCACGCCGCTTCCTCCGCGCTCTTGTCCGATTCCGGTTCTGCGCGCGCGGAAGGTGCCGGGCAGGGGTGATCAAGTCAAGCAACCGCCGGGCCGCAGGGCGCCGCATCGACAATATCCGGGAAATCCGAGATGATCGGGAGTGGCGGTTTTGCGGATGAAAGCGCCTTCTTAATCATTGGTTGGCTATACTGATGACGCACCCGCTATCCGGGGGGAAAGGGCGCGTGATTACCCGATTGCCAGGCAGGCGCCGATGCTTCTGACCTGCCCTTCCTGCGAGACCCGTTATCAGGTCGATGAGGCGGCGATTGACCGCGCAGCCGGGCGGCAGGTCCGTTGCGCCAATTGCGGCTATCTCTGGCATTTCGCGCCCTCCCTCGAGGAGCATGTGCCGGCGCCAACGGCGGCGGGGCCCGCAGCGCGGTCCACCGGCGCCGTTGCGGGCGCCGCTTCGGCAGCCGCCGCGCCGGGGGCGGGTCCGGCCATG
>VAZF01000299.1 GCA_005888425.1 Alphaproteobacteria bacterium | reverse complement strand
GGCGCTGCCGATCCTAAACCCCTGAACCTGCTTTGGGGACAAGCCGAACTCGAGCGCCAGCTCCGCGTTCTTGGCCCCTTCGGCGAGGCGCGTAAGCAGTCGATCGCGCTGATCCTCCCCTAGGACATGCCGGTTCGGCCTAGGGATCGACGAATGGGCAGTCGCCTCGGAGACAGCCGATGTACGCGCCGCGCTTTGCTCAACGATATGGCGCTGCAGATCTGGCTGCATTGCGTCATGTGGCTGTGTAGCGTCGCCCGACGCAGCTCGACTTTCTGAACGCGATCCAGACACAAACATCTCGGCAGCGCGCGCGAGTTCGAGTGCATCCCCGAGCGGCAGGAACGTGGCGGCCTTGTAGAGCATCCAAAGACGTCGGGCCGCGGGGTCGCGGATCAGTTCGTGAACGTCGATCGATTCATGCATGTGTCTGATCTCGTGCCTTCATGAATGTGTTTGGGATCCGAGCGGGCGACGGCTGGGGTCCTTCCCCGCCTACGCGCACCGAATACCGTTAGTCGAGAAACGATGGCGACCGTCGGTTTGGGTCTATGATGCTTACGTCTCCGCGCAGCACATTGATGAGCATCGGCAGTGCTTCGATGTGTGTCAGGCGGAGGAACACGCCTAGCGCTGTTGAATGGTCCCCCAAACCCGACGGTGCCGTATCCGGATCGCGACGGGTGCGGAATTTGAGCATTTGAAACCGGCGGCCGCCGGCAGCGATGCAATTTTGCCGCTCTAAAACAGCGCTGTGACTCTCAAATTTTAGAGCGATCACAACCAAGAGCATCAAAGGCCCTGTGAGCCCCAGTAATGCGCACCCGATAAACAGATCGGCGATGCGCCTCACCCGGTTGCAAGCGTCTAGGTTGAATTGGACACCGGAGCGGTGGTGTGCTCGGAGCGTCCGTACGGCCGAACTGTAGCGCTGCACTTTCGCTAGGAACACCAAACCACCTGGAGCTTGCGGGATCCGTTTCGCCCAAATCTAAGGAAACCTTCTACCGCATGTCCATAGCATTTGAGGTTAATTGCAGGAGATGCCTCGACCGAGGGTGCCTCTGGTTGCTCAGGGTGCTCGCGGGCACAACTTCGATCGCGGCGTGCCATGGTCGCTAGCGCCGAACAGGCGGCGAATGGGGTGTGCGACATCGAGTGGCAGTACGAGTTGCTGGCTCTCAGCCTCGCGCGGCACCGGTTCGTTGGCGCCACGACACTGATCAGGCAGCTTCTTTAAAGGACTGATCAGGCAGCTTCTTTAAAGGCGCGGCTATGCGGGCGTTTAGCTGCTCCGTGGAACGCCGAGGGATATCATCTCGGCGTAAGTCTCTGTGTTGATCTCGAGACGCTCTGTTGCGTCTGGGTCATTTGGGTGTCTTACCTCCGCCCAAAGCGCCTCATCGGAATCTTCGATTCTGTAGGGCGCAGAGCGGCGCAAAACCACCCTCCCGTCGCTCGCGAGTTGGCGCAGCGTGGTGACCTCGCCGCGGGGACCTCCGAGGGTAATCGGTTCGTCGACGCTGATCATGCAGCGGATATAGCCCAAAAGCCGAAAATTACCCAATAAAACCCAGTATCTCGTGCTCCCCTCGCGCCCCGGCCCCAGGCGTCCGGCGCGGCCGGCCGTCGCGTTCGGACGGCCTGGCGGAAGGCGCGGCAAACGCCCTGATTGGCGCGCTTCTAGCGCGAACTCAAGCCGGGCGGCGATTCCCTCCGGCTTTTCTTTCTCGCAACCCATGTCACGACCAAGGGCGTTCCAGCCGCGCACCGCAGGCCCTAATAGTCAACGGCACTGAGGCTAGTCTAGGCGTGTACCGGCTCCCTAGTTTACGTGCATATCGGCCTTAGGCCCTGCGCTTGCCTGGAGGCTGTTCTTTTCAGTGGGTCGTGGGCGACTTCGCTGATCGGGACAACCTGAGGTCCCGCTGCCGGACCGCGGGGCTTATCTTTTCTCGTTTATCGGATTGAGCCAGTCTAATGTAGGCGCTTCTCTGGACTGGGCGCCTCGGCTGAAACCGCATGGATTGGTTGCGCCAAGCAATGTCCCAAGAATCCCGATGCTAGCAAGCAGCGCCGCACGAGCATCAGCATCTGGGCAACATCATTCGGCCGGTGAACGAGATCCTCGATCACTCTGAGCGGGCTATGGTCGCCCTGCTCGCGGGCAACTTCGTCCAGGCGCTTCAGCAAGGGTTCGTATTCGTTTTTGATCTTGTCGAGGTTTAGCAGGGCCCGCTGAGAGATCTCGGCCGAGCTGTGAATTACCAGCTGGGACGCATAGAAACATAGATTATTGATAAGAACGGCCATTCTTTCGCGTTCTGTGGCCGTGAAAGCCATGCTGAGCAGCATTTCTTGATGCCTTGTCAGTCTTCGCGCCGCCAGCGCCAGACAGCATAAGACGCAAGAAGCGCCACCGGCATGATGACGGTGCCTGCGCCCTTGCGCCAATGGTAGGCCACGATTAGAGCAGTGAGGATTATAACTGCCATGATCGCAGCTTTACCCCGAAGCATGTCGCGGTTCTACGAAAGACGGCAAGCCGACCCAAAAACCGAAAGTGGACTTAATCGGCTACGATCCGCCGCATACATGGGACCCGCCAACCTAGGTTGCAGACCCATAAAACGGATTCTCCGCCAGCGCATTTTCTGATCCAAAGTCCCCGAAAGGAAACCTGCATGGATCGAGATCATTTCTGGCTGAACGATCGTCAATTCGCGCTCCATGTACCGCATTCTGCCGACGGGAAAGCCGCGAGTGGATGATCGCCGGGTCATCAGCGGCATTGTATATGTGCTGCTGAACGGCATCCATGCACTGACAGACTTCTGCTGTCGTCCAATCGGGTTCCTGCTGACCGGCGGCATGCGGCCGATTGCAATCTGGGTTGCTTCGATCACCGCAGCGACCGGCCGGGAATACTCCCCAGCTTGCCGGGCCCGCCTCTATAGGCCGCGGCTATGATCCCTGGGATATGTCCACATCGCGCAGCATGGCGTCGGCGGGTCTGGAGGCCAGCGAGCACCCGCAAATGAGATGAAGGCCATTGAAGGCGGCAACGGTTGGAGAATATTATCAGTGGTCATCTCGGGGGCGATCAGCCCGCCGAAGCTGTCCTTACAAGCCCCTAGGAACGTCCCCTATGGGCTTCCCCGCTTCGCGGGTTTTTTTGCGCCTTGGAGCGACGCCGTGCCACGTTATGTGATGGATCTGTTTGGCGGCAACCGGCTGCTTGTCAGCCAAGCCTTCGATGGTTCGGATGACGCGGAGGCAGTGGCGAAGGCGAAGGTTATGTTTTTCGGCGAGGCCGTCAGTCGACCAGAGATCACCGGGTATCGCCTGCGCAACCCCTTTCCGGGAGGCGATCGGATATTCCACCGTGAAGATAAGCCCGATTACGCGGAAGTTAACAGGCAGAGGAGGCCAAGCTACGCTCCGTTGACAGTTGGGGAGTGCCGGGGATGGCTCGCAAGTCCCGGGGTAAGCCGCCGATCCGACAAATGACCATCCGCGATTTCGAGCGGATCTTCCCGGACGAAGAGGCTTGCAAGTTGTACTTGGCCGAACATCGCTGGCCGGAATCTGTCGTGTGCCCACGTTGCGGCAATGCGGAGGTCAAGCCGCATGCCCGCTCCTTCCATTGGGTTTGCTATACTTGCATTCCCGGCAACAACTATCGGTTCTCGGTGCTGGTGGGGACGATTTTCGAGAACTCGAAGGTCGACCTTCGCCAGTGGTTTCGCGTCATTCACCTGATGCTGACCAGCAAGAAAGGGATCAGCGCCCTTCAAGTTCACCGCTACATGGGTTTCGGCTCTTATGCGACCGCTTGGTATATGTGTCGCCGCATCCGAGCTGGATTGGCTAACGAAGGTTTCCGCAAGCTCATGGGAATTGTCGAGGTCGATGAAACCTTCCTCGGCCGCAAGGCGGAGAACCGCCATTAGCCACGCCGTGACGGCTCCGGATGCAGCGGCATGGGATCGAGCAAGACGCCCGTTGTCGGCGCGGTCGAGTGCAACGGGAAGGTCGTTAGCACGTCATCAAAGCGTGACGGGCGACATTCTCAAACGTTCCTGTGCGGCGCGGTGTCCGAGAAAGTCAGCCTATTGGTCACAGGCGAGTGGATTGGCTACAAAGGGCTGGGACCGCGACTTGCCGTATGCCCCGGAGCACCAACACGTTCGGCGCGATCCATACGAACATCATTGAGGGCTTCTGGTCGATTTACAAACCCGGTGTTGTCGGCACCCGGCAAGGTCAGCGCCAAAATATCTGCCGATCTACATCGCGCCGCTCATTAACCAATGCGCGCCCGACTTGGGCAGCATCCAAACGGCGTGAACAGCCGGAAGAGATCGGCAGCGATCGGATTCGTATTGGGCTTGCCTGCAATGCCTCCGCCCGTTTGATGCGTCGCCGCAGCTTACCGCGAATACCCAATTTTGGATTTAGCCAAACGGGGAGCGGTGCTGAGGCGGAGAGAAAACGCCTCCGTGAATATCGAACGCCGTTAGTAAGCCGCGTCGTGTGGTCGACATCAGCTACCAAAGCTGACGTCGTCGTAATCCCCGTATTGCAGTTCCGCGTATTGGATGGCTCGCTTGCGGGCATTGCGACCAGAAAATACCGCCAGCTCGCTCAGCTTGTGATCGTCGTACCACTCGACACGCCACTCCCCTGGGTACATCCGATCCTCGATGACCACGGCTGGCTCCGACATGACATGCGGCCCTCCGATCCTTCTCTTAGGGAAGCGTACTGCTCCCGCTGCTTGAATGCGAGCCTCAGCCCGGCGCCGCAGTGTGACCACTTAGGCCCCCGTACCCATCGTCATCGTGGAGCCTCTCCATTCAGATGGTAGCGCTTACATGAAGCGGCGTGCGGCAGGCACGACCTCCCCGTTGACAGGTCCCTCGGTATAGGCCGAATGTAACGTATTCATTTCATTTGAGGCTCTGATGTGGAGCAATGCCGAATGGGCTGCGGAGGCAAAGAGAGTACTTCGGGCAGAAATGGTGCGGCGCGGCGTCACCTACGAAGAACTCGCAAAAAAGCTTGCCGAGATTGGTGTCGAGCAGTCACCCCCAAGCCTCAGAATGACGATAAACCGAGGCCGCTTTCGCGCCATGTTGCTTCTTCAGTGCTTAACCGCAATGAGATGCCGGTCACTTCGCATTACCGACCGGGAAGAAGATGAATAGCCGTACTCTTCTTGCGCCCAAGAGCGCGGCATTGCTTGGAAACTGAGAGCGGATGGGCGCATCGCGCTACCGGCCCTGCACCTTCTGCGGGTCGATGATGGGCACATTGAGAAAGGCCGACGCTTCATGCAGCAGCCTCATCAGGCAAATCGGCGCCGAAACTGAACCGTTGGTCGCTTACTAGCTGTGGGAGCCCATGGCAATGAAACTCATTGGACTGGGACGAACCTGCCGGTTTGGTTGCCCGCCTGGACGAGGCCGGTGACCAGCTCAAGGTGGCGAAAGCCGGAAGCGCGTTTTTGGCGATTTAGTACTTAACAAAGCAAACGCGAATTAGCGATTGCGCACAGGGCGGTCAGCAGTCGGGGACGAGGCTCCCGAGGAGTAAGCAGCTCTCTACCATAGTAGGAGGATAGATGTGTCGTGTAGGCCACCGATCTCTCTCGATGATAGAGATCCGTGCCCTCGGCTCAGACGATCAGTGCTCCACCGCTTGCGTCTATGTAGAGCGATAGAAGCTCTTCAGTGAGCGCAAACTCCTGTTCCGGCGACAGATAATCATCAGCGGCAGGATTTGCCACGCTGGTGTTTTTTGAAGAAACCAGCACGGCAACTGCATTCTCCAGCGCCTCCCAACATCCATCCGGGAGTTCAGACCTGTGTTGTTCGAGTTCGGTAATATACCGGTCGACACGAGATAACCGCGTCTGAATGGGTTCTTTCTCTAACAATATTTCGATTGTGCAGTTTATGGTAGCTCGAAGGGAAGCGTCGCTCATTGAGGGAATCCTGGACCTTAGAGGCAGAGAGATCAGAGAGCGTCACCGAAGTGAACTTATCCAGCCTTGCTGGGTTCCCTGTCTTCCTCCCCGGATTGTGAGTTACGTTTGCCGCTCCTCATTCCGTCTCTTCAATAGCCTACATTCTTCGAGCGCCTCATAAAATAAATTGAAATCGATGCGCATAGCGAGTTCCACCGACCGAGAGACTCGTGGGATTTGGAAAGCATTTCCCGCGGCCTCGGCGCAAGCCCGGCCCCGTAGAGCGCATGATAGATTTCTTAGCCGGCCGGATATTTCTACTAATAGTAGTAAAGGATCAAATAAGACACATTTTAGGGTTGCCGCGAGCGTTCACATCTATATACCTTCGGGTAGGGAAGATACCTCGGCTGCCGCGCCGGCCGGGTGGTCGCTGGAGCTGTCGGGATCTAGATCTGCACATTGCGAGGGAGCACGGCGTTCAGCGCTGCGCTGGGGGAACCGCGTGTGAGGGAATATGGCGGGTGTTTCGCATTGGCAGGAGTTCTTGTCTTGCTACCGACAGCATTTCGAGGTTGTACGCGCTGATACGCCTAGCCTTCTCGATGAGGCCCACCGCCTTCGTTACCAGGTCTATTGTATCGAAAATCGATACGAAAACCCGGGTCAGCAGGCCAACGGGCGAGAGAGGGACGTTTATGATGATCGGTCGGTCCACTCCCTCTTGATCCACCGCCGTAGCGGCGTTGCTGCGGGAACTATGCGCGTCATCTTGCCCGGAATGGTCACGCAAGATCTGCCGCTGCCGATAAATACCGTTACCGATTCGGGTCTCCAGCAGCTACTGCGTCAGCTGTCGCCTTCGCACACGGCCGAAATATCACGGTTTGCGGTCTCGAAGGCATTCCGGCGTGGCTGCACGGAACCAGAGGATCGCCGGCTGCTGCGATACATTACGATCGGCCTGTTTCGCGGCGCGCTCGAAATCTGCCGGGAACATGAGATCCAGTATATTTGCGCCGTTATGGAGCGTGCCCTGATCCGGCTGCTCGCGCGGCTGGGTTTGGCATTCGAGCATGTCGGCGGCCTGATCGAACATCACGGTGCAAGGCAGCCCTGCTTCGCACGAGTCGATCGGCTTATCGAGGGCTCGAGGGCTGAGGGAACCTTGTTGTGGCGCTACGCGAGCGAAGTTACTGAGCTTTAGGGTAGTGGGGCTAATCCGCGCGACAACCATCGAGGGCGCAGCGCGGTGCAGACTATCCCAATTCACCACTCACGCGCGCAGTACGGCTCTGGGATGACGGTAATCGATTGGGCCCGGCTGCGGCGACCTTCGGCATACGCACGGTATGCGGGGTGCCGAATTAATCATGGCTGAACTGGCTTCGATTCTCGCGAAAGCCTGGCCGGAACTCTTGTTGGGCGTGATCATCCTGTACGCGTGCATCGCGCTGCTACTTATTGTTCTCGTTTTTATCGGCGGCAGGTTACAGGCGAGAATCAAAACTGCGATAGAACGGCTGACGGCAATGATCGCGGAGCTAGCCGAGCGCTCCGCCGACATGACGCAGTCGAAGAGCGCTGACGCAGATAGTACCGAGATCATCAATGCCATCGAGCGGCTGAGCATTAAAATCGATCAGTTGACTGAGCACCCTGTCGCTGCGGCGCAACCGGAAGGCCATGCACTGATTGGCGCAGAGGCCAGTGCCGCAATTCAGCGGCTTACAGACAGAATCGAGCAGTTGGCTGCGCGTCCAGCCGAAACATCG
>VAZF01000298.1 GCA_005888425.1 Alphaproteobacteria bacterium | reverse complement strand
CTGCCGGAGCCGCAGCCGACGCTGCCGCTCGATCAAGCGCGGCCGCGTGGCCGCGCTTGGGTCAAGGGCCAGTCCGGCAATCCCGCCGGGCGGCCGCCGCGGATCCATCCGCCAGGCGCGGTCGCCGAGTATGTGATCGCGCGCAAAACGATCCCGCTCGCGAAGAAGCTGCGCGATCTGGCGCTCGCCGGTGACCGCTCGATGTTGCGGCTCTGGTTCCAGCACGTCGCGCCGTCGCGGCGCGGCGCGGCGAATTGGCCGGCGCTGCCGCTGGTCGAGGACCGGGCCGAGCTGCGCGGTCTGCGGGAGGCAGTTGCCAAGGCCGCCGAGAAAGGTGCGATCAGCCCGACGCAGGCGGATGCGCTGGTGCGCATCGTCAACACGGTAATGGCCATGCTCTGAGCACGGGTCTCGTTACGGAGCGCGCCGCTCAGTCGGCGTAATTGCCGCCCTGGCAGATCGCCCAGTCGTTCGGGTTGGAGAAACCGTGCTGGTAGAAAAAGCAGAAGGCGCTGTGATGCGTTTGTCCGCCGGTGCGGTAGGCGTAGCAGCCCGGCACGACGAGGATCTTCGTGCCGTAAAGCACGTCCCAGTCGATCAGCTCGCGCTTGACCGAAAGCGTCGTGCGGTCGTTGGCGCCGGCCGGGTTCGGGTAGACGACCCGCGTCCGGTCGCCCGGCTTTGTCGCGAGGCAGTGGTTGAGCGCGTCGCGGATGCTGCGGTCGACGGAGGGCGATCCGGCATCGCTAAGCGCGACCGCGAACGGCGCCGCATCGGCGAAGATGTCGACCGCCGGTTCGGCGCCGCTGTTCTGCGTCAACACCGAGACCTCGAAGGTGCGGCCGACCGCCGGCGCCTTGTCGCTCCGCGCCGATTGCGGCGCGAGCCACGCCCGTCTGGCGGCGCGCATCTCATCGAGCTGGCGGTAGAAGACCCAGTCGGAGCCGAGCGCGATCAGCGCGAGAAGCGCCACTGCGACGATCAGCACGATCTCGCGAACCGCGCCGGTCCGCGCCACGACGGGTGCCGGCGGCGGCGCGGCCGAGGCGGCTGCGCCGGAAGCGAGGCTTGGCGAAGCCCCGCCGGTCGGGATCAGGGCCGGCGTCCTCGGTGCGACGACCGGCTCTTGGCGCAAAGGCGAGCTGACGGCGGGCGCACCGCGGCGCTGCACGAATTCGAGCCCGAGCGCGAGGACGACGATCAGGACCGCCAATCCGGCGAGGTACAGAACAAAGACCATCGGGCGCGATCAGCCGATTACCGGATCGACGCGCTGCGCCGGGCACATCAGGAAGCGCTGCATGCGGTGGAAATCCCCTCCCGTTCTACGGCGCGGTGGCGCCATGGTGTCCCCGCAGAACGGCCGAGGCGCTACCATATTCGCTAAAATTTGCGCAAGCGTGGCGCCTGGCCGCACTTGCTCCGCAGCGCGTCGGCGGCGAGCGCTAGCGCTGCAGCTCGCGGGCGGCGCGCGCCGCTGGCCGCTCAGCGCAGCGTTTGAGCCAATCGGCCATCTTTGGCACGTGACCGAGGTCGATCCGCGCCGGCCGCGCCCAGGACAGGACGCCCGCGACATTGAGGTCAGCGACCGTGAAATGCTCGCCGAGGAGATAGGGCGTGTTCGCGACTGCCGCGTCGAGCACCATCAGCGGCCGGCCGAGTTGGTGCTCGTTCTCATCGGCCAATTTCGCGTCGCGCTTGTCCTCGGGCAGCAAGGCGCGGTGGAACAACGCGGTGAGCAGCGGCCGCTCGATCTCGGTCATGCCCCAGAAGCTCCACTGCCAAGTGAGCGCCTCATCCTCGAAACGGATCGGGTAAAGGCTGCCGCGCGCGTGTTTCTTGGCGAGATAAAGGTTGATCGCCATCGATTCGCACAGCACGAACCCGTCATCGTCGATCGCCGGGATGTGGCCGTTCGGGTTGATCTTGAGAAAATCGGGTGCGCGACTGCCGCCCTGCGTGTCGATCGGGATGTTCTCGTATTCGAGCCCCAACTCCTTCGCCATCCACAGAGTGCGGAACGCGCGCGAGCGCGGAATGCCGTAGATCTTGAGCGCCATCGCTCTCTCCTTCAGCGGTCTGGCCGCGGAGCGTCGCATGCTGCCCGCGATCCGGCAACCGCGCTGCGCGCTCACACTCGCTCTCATGTATTGTCGTCCCGGCGAAAGCCGGGACCCACTTCTCAACCGCCAATGATGTTCTTCGTCTATATGCTCGCGAGCCAGCCGGACGGCACTTTGCATGTCGGCGTGACGTCCGATCTCGTGCAACGCATCTGGGAACACAAGAGCAAAGCTGTTCCGGGCTTTACATCGAAATACGGAGTCGACCGTCTCGTCTGGTTCGAGGCGCACCAGACTGGGAATCCGCAATCCACCGCGAAAAGGAGATCAAGGGAATGGAAAAGGGGCGTGGAAAATTCAGTTGATCGAGGCCGACAACCCGCAGTGGATCGATCGCTATTATGACCTGAAGATCTGAGCGCCGGAGGGGTGGGTCCCGGCTTTCGCCGGGACGACAGTGAGAGGTGATGAATGCCGCACAGCACGGAAATCATGACAATCGACGATGCCAACATCCGCGTGCTTCGCGGCGGCCCTGAGCGAAGGGATGCGCAGCCGCTCGTCTTCTTGCACGGCGCCGGCGGGCATACCGGCTGGATGGCGTTCCTCGAAGAATTGTCGCAGCGCTTCGCGGTTTACGCGCCGGAGCATCTCGGCTTTGGCCAGTCGGACGACCCGCCCTGGCTCGATAGCGTCGGCGATCTCGCGTATTTCTATCTCGATTTTTTGAAGGCGCTCGGTCTCGAGCGGGTGCATCTGATGGGCACCTCGCTGGGTGGCTGGATCGCCGCCGAGATGGCGGTGCGCGACACCGCGCGACTGGCGAGCCTCACGCTTGTCGGCGCTGTCGGCATCACGGCCCAGGGCGAGACGATCCCCGATATCTTCCGCATGCCGGTCGAGGAGAATTTGCGCCGCTTTTACGCCGACCAGGAACGCGCTGCGCGGCGGGTCGGCGATGTCGCAAAAGCCGATATGCGGCTTGTCGCAAAAAACCAGGCGACCGTCACGCGGCTCGCCTACCGGCCGCGCTTTTACAACCCCGATCTCAGCAAGTGGCTGCACCGCATCGATGTGCCGACCCTGCTGATCTGGGGCGCGGAGGACGGGCTCGTGCCGCCCGCATTCGGCGAGGCCTATCGCGCGCTGATCCCCGGTGCGACGCTCGTCGTGCTTCCCGCCGCCGGGCATGCGCCATTTGACGAGCAGAAGGACGCCTTTCTTGCCGCTTTCTCCGAATTTATTGGGGCCTGATTCAGCCCTTGCAGGGAACCTGCTTTGCCGTCGGTGCGAGGGTTGCGATATCGACCGCGAGCTCGACCGGGACGCACATGCCTTCGGGTTGGCACGCACCGACTTCGAATTGCAGCCGCCCGCCGGCGGTCGCGCCCGCCCGCCGCTTCAGCTCGATGCGCAGCGGCAGGGCGAAATAATCCTCTTCGACCGCAACGGTCTTCGGCAGCTTCTCCTGCCAGGCGTCTGGGCCGGATAGCGCTGTGATCGCGACGCCGTATGGCCCGCTGAGCTTTGTGCCGTGGACCGCATCGACACAGGCTGTGACGCCCTCCGGTGTCGCGGACAGCTCGACGACGACGTTGTCGATGATGATGTTCTGCCTGTCGGGCTCGGCTCCGGCCGCCCAAGAGCCGGCGGCGCTCAGCGCGGCAATGCAGCACAGCGCGCGAGACATCCTGCGCATCGGAGCGCTGCCTTACGCCGCCATCGGCGCGAATTTCATGCGCCACAAATCGGTGCTGTTGGCGGCGGCCTCGATCGTCCGACCGCTGACCAGGAAGAACCAGGGCGTGCCCCGCATGTTCGGATAGGTATCGCGGATCCACGCCAGCTCTGCTGTCCAGGCCGCGTCGTCGCGGACATTGCGCAGACTGGTGACGGTGATTTGGCGAAAGCCGATGCCGTGCCGCTGCAGGCCGTGCACGAATGCAGCCTGATGATCAACCTCCCAGCCACGACAGACGCGGCAGTCGGCTGCCGAGACATAGAGCACCCAGTTCCCCGGCGTGGCCGCCTCGACCAAGCGGCTGGTGCCGCCCACGAACAAGGCTGTGCCAAAGCCGATCAACAGCTCCCGCCGATTCATCATCGCTTGTTTAATCCCGGGTCGTTCAGGGGTGCTCATTCGAGCTCTTATTGAACAGACGGTTACGTTGTGAAACAGAACGTAACAGGCCGGGAGGATGTCGTTACCGTAAGTTGCCGTCAAGACGAAGAACGCGGGAATTCTTCTTAGCGGCAACTACTAATGGTTTAGCAGCCACCCGACAGAGACTTAGCGTCTCTGTCGCACCGATCGATCTATTCCGCGGCTTCTTGCAGCGGCCGCACCGAGGCGCGCATCTGGCGATCATAAGCTTGGCGCCAGCCGAGCCGAGCCTCGGTCACAAAATCGCCGCTACGGACCGCGTACATGAGTTCGGGATCGTCGACCCCCGGCGGCACGGCGCCCTCTTTGACAAGGGCGCGCGCTGCCTTCAACAACCGCCGGCGGGTCGCCATGATCATCCGGTCGCTCGGCGCGAGATGCTCGAACAAATGATCGGTCACCGGTCCCATGCTCTCGGTGATCGCCTGGTCCTGCTGATGGATGCCGGTGATGCCGGTGAAATTGCCGCCGGTCTTCTGTGCCTCGCGATCGACCAGCCAGTCATTCTCCGGCCTGGCCTTCAGCCGCCAACGGCCGTGCCACTCCGTCGTGTTTGGCAGATAGTCGAATACGCGCTCGAAGCCCGGCATCAATTTGCCAGCCTTGTCGCTCGTGACAAACGCTGGCTCGTTGCGCCAGCGCAGGCTGACGAACATCGTGTGGTGATCGTCCATTGGGACCCAGGCGCGGTTGTGCAGATGCGTGGCGAACTTTCCCTGCGGCGTCTGCGTCCAGAACGGCAGCATGAAATTGGCGAAGCGCCAATAGGTCTGCCCGTCATCGGCCGCACGATGGGCAGCGTACATCGTGCCGTATTCGGTGTCGGTGACGTGATAATCGGGCGCCCGGTTCGTCACCGTGTAGCGGAAGATGTTGTCCGGCGCGAGCATGTCGGCGCTGATCGCGCCGGCATGCAGAAAGCCGAAATGCGAGGTGTCGATATCGCCTTCCAGCGCCTGCAGCCAATTGCACTCGCGCTGCGCGAAGACGATCTGCACCTCGCTTTCCGGCAGCAACGTCGCCTCGATCGCCGGCAGGGGCGGGGGCGCTTCCTGCCGCTCGCCCATATAGACCCAGACGAGGCCGTTGCGCTCGGCGGTCTTGTAGGCCTTCGCCTTGATATGCCGCTTGAAATCGGAATCGCCGGCAATGTTCGGCGTATCGACGCAATTGCCGTCGGCGTCGTATTTCCAGCCGTGATAAACGCAGCGAATACCGTTCTCCTCGTTGCGCCCCAGAAAGAGCGAGGCGCAGCGATGCGGGCATTTATGGTCCATGATCCCGACCCGGCCCGAACTATCGCGGAACGCGATCAATTGCTCGCCCAAGAGCATCAGCCGCATCGGCGCGCCGTCGCGTTCCAATTCCGACGACATCGCCGCCGGAATCCAGTACTGCCGCATCATTTTGCCCATGACGGTGCCCGGCCCGACGCGGACCAGGTCTTCGCTGTCCTTGCGATTCATCGCGCCATTCCTTTCACGAGCAGACGGTTTTTATCAGCAGGCGGCCTGTTACGACCAGAAAGCAAAGCCGAGCCCGGTGCCGGTCCCGGCGGGCGTGCGGTAGCCGGGCTCGTAGAGCGACCATTCGAGCGCGAGATGCTCGACCGCGCCCGCGAGACAGATCCAGTTGCGGATCTCGGAGCTGCCGGAATTGAGTTTCTCGCGCGGCAGGGCCTGGATGCCAGCGGCGTCGTTGCGCTTCAGCATGTCGATAAAGCCGCGGTCGAGCGCCTCGTCGACGACAAAATGCGACAGCCCGCCGGAGCCGATGATGCCGACCCGCTTGTCCTCCGGATAGCTCTCGACGGCGGCGCGGATCGCCTGGCCGAGCTTGTAGCAGCGCCGCGGCGTTGGTTGGTTCGGCGGGTAATAGGTGTTGATGCAGATCGGCACGATCGGTACCACTTCATGCATGATCCGCTTGTGGACAAAGCCGATCGCGTGCCCCTCGCCCTCGCCCTCCGGCGTGGCATCGGAGGCCGCGATGTCGAACTCGCAGTCGATGAGTTCATCGATTAGATGCCGCGCCAGCCCAGCATCGACGGGGTAGTCGCGCGGCGTTTTTTCTTCATACCAACGCGCCGCCGCCCGCCATCCCCAATCCGGGTTCGGAACCGGCTTCATCGGCACGTTGGCGATGGTTTCGCCGTAATAGACGAGGATGCCGGGCATGTTGTCGTGATGATAAAGCTCGTCCTGGTCGTCGCCGACGACGATCAGCGCGTCGAGCTTTGCCTCGCGCAGAAAATCCCCGAGCCGCGCCATCGCGCCCTCGACCGCCTGATGCCGCGCCCGCATGCGCTCCGGTGTGATCTGATCGGTGATGCCGGGCGGCGCGTGCTTTAGCTGCTTCTCATAGGTCGTGAGGCGCCCTTCGGTGTCGAGCAGGTTGGTGCGCTTGGAATCGCGCTCGTAAAAGCGCGGCCAATCCTCGGGGGGCGCGTTCAGCATCGGGGTGTGCGACGTGCCGATCCCCAGAACGAGTTGGGCCATTGTTTGTCCTCCCGTCCGGTCGGGCCGCATTGTAGCGCAGTTTGCCGCCGGAGAGAGCGGATGTTGTTGGCGCGGAAGAAACGCTGGCTGTGGCGGCCGAGTTCGCCTCAACGCCCCAGGATGGCGACCGGTCCGGATCCGGGGCGCTCGATCGTACCGACCGCGCCGGACGGCAATGTTCGTTCCGGCGATCGCACGGTGGCCTGCGGTTTCGCCGCCGGTTTGGCCTCGGCGCTGGCCGGTTGCCGCTCGGCCGGTTTTTCCGCAGGCGCGTCACTGGCGGGGCGAGGCGGGCGGGGCCGTACGATGAGCACGAGGCCGCTCAGAGCCGGGTCGCGCGGCAGGATTAGGGTTGGCTCGCGTGACGCCGAGCCACCGCCGGTTTTCAGCTCGCCCGGAGGGGCCGCGGTGGTCGCCGGATTGGCCGGCGCAGCGATCACGGCGGGGCGCGGCTCTTCCTTAGGGGGTTTCTCGATGACTGCCGCAGTGCTCGGCGTCGGGTCGATGCCGAGGAGCCTGCGGACCTCCTCCGGCATGCTGTCGGCGCGCAACGGATGCGCCACCTCGCGCATCTGGAGCAAGACGGCCTGCTGCTCGGCTCGCAGCGAGCGCAGCGCCGGGCTGTTCGGGTTCTGCTTGGCTTCGGCTTCGAGCCGGTCAAAGGCGGCCTTCAGAAACCGCAATTCC
>VAZF01000752.1 GCA_005888425.1 Alphaproteobacteria bacterium | reverse complement strand
ACCAAAGAGTGGGATGATTACCGGATCGCGCGATTGCGAGCGCTTTACACCGGCGGCAGTGTAGTGGCCATGGATTGGCTGACCACCACGACCTTGATTGTCGGCCTCGTACTCGCATTCATAACCGGACGCGCGTTACGCATGAGGGGCATTGAACGAATTCGATCGCGCCATGCTCCAGGCTAGCGCGCCCTAATGTCCGATGACGCTGGTATCAGCCGCATTGCACCGAGCGCTTTTGACATCGGGGTCCCGCCGCTGTTGATAGGCTGGTTGTCCCATGCCCACTGTGATCCTCGACCCATACCGGCGGTTCCAGGAGCGTGGGCAAGCCGCCATTTCAGACCAATGGCACTCGCCGTAGAAGGTGAGTCCCGACGCTCGTCAGCCTTGAGGGCAATCTATCAGTCTCGGCTGAACTCGAGGCAGACTGATCGGCCATGGTCATCGTTCAAACTCGCCGTGACCGTGAGGGATCACGTACACATCACGGTCGCGAGCGAATCCGATCACCATCCCCGCTAGATTGACCAGCGAGCCGCGCTTTTCTGTCGTTATCGCCGTCTTCAACGAAGCGGATAACGTCGAAGCCGTGACCGAGGACGTTTTGCGGGCCGCCGCGCCGCTAGGACAGTTCGAGCTCATCTATGTCGATGATGGCAGCACCGATCTAACCGCTAACCGTATTCGGGCGCTACGGGCCGCGGGGAATTCAATCCGCCTGCTGCGCCACGACCGGCGTTGCGGCAAGACAGCCGCCCTGATCACCGGTATCACGGCGGCTCGCGCGCCCTGGATCGTGACGATGGATGGAGACGGTCAAGACAGCGCGGACGACGTGCCCCGCCTGTTGGAACTCGGCTGGGCAGGCGAGACGCCCTCTCCGTTGGTTGCTGGGATCCGTACACGCCGGCGCGATTCCTGGTCGCGGCGGTTTGCCACCAAATTCGCGAATGGTCTCCGTCAAACGCTCCTTCATGATAATTGCCCGGATACCGCCTGCGGGCTGAAGGCGTTTGAGCGTGACGCGTTCCTGCGCCTCCCCGCTTTTGAGGGCATGCACCGCTTTCTCCCTGCGCTCTTCCAAGCCTACGGGCACCGTCTCGTTTGTTGCCCGGTAACGCATCGACCGCGGCTGGCGGGGACATCAAAATACAGCAATTTCGGTCGCGCGATGGTTGGCTTGCCCGACATGCTCGGCGTCATCTGGCTCCAGCGCCGCACCCGTCTGCCTAGGCGTGTGGTCACGCAGGCAACGGCTCAGATGTTTGAGACCGGTAACTTCGTCGACATCCGTTTCCAGGATCAACCGCGCTACCTGCAGCCCGCCGGGATCTACTGGCTGCAGGCCGCGTCCGTGTCGCTCCTGAGCGCTCCCGAAGATCGTGATGTCTGGGCTTATCGGGTGCCGTCGCTGATCGGAGCGACCCTCGCCGTGCTCCTGACAGCCTGGATCGGGAATCTATTGTTCGGTGCACCGGTTGGCTTTTTGGCGGCCGTTCTGATCGCGGTGTCGCTGATCCTCGGGGTTGAGGCTCGGATGGCGAAAATCGACGCCGTTCTCCTCGCTACCGTGCTGGCAGCACAGGCTGCGTTGGCAAAGATCTATCTCGAATCTACTGCCGACCGGGAGCCGTCCCTCGGTTGGGTAGTGGCCTTTTGGCTGGCGCTCGGCGCCGGCCTGATGCTGAAGGGGCCGATTATTCTCCTGGTTGTTTTCGGCACCATCCTATTGCTGACGATTACGGAGCGCGGCGTCGCTTGGCTGCGGCGCCTGCGGCCGGGCTGGGGTGTACCGCTGCTGTTGCTCGTTGTGCTGCCGTGGTTCATCGCGATCGCCGTCACCAGCAACGGTGCGTTCTTTGCGACAGCCATCGGCCACAACCTGCTCGGCAAGGTCGCGACGGGCCAGCAATCCCACGGCGCGCCTCCTGGTTATTACCTGGTCGCTTTCGCACTGACCTTCTGGCCAGGATCGCTGTTTGCCGCAGTCGCGGCGCCCTTCGTATGGGCGACGCGACGAGATCCGGCTGTGCGGTTTTGTCTGAGCTGGATCCTACCGACGTGGATCGTCTTTGAGCTGATCCTTACCAAGCTGCCCCATTATGTGCTGCCGATTTACCCGGCCATTGCCTGCCTCGCAGCGGCCGGGTTGCTCTCGCCGGACAGGAAGGATGCCGTTCGATGGGCCATGACTCTGATACGGGCGTTCGCCGCGCTGTGGCTTGTCGCGGGTATCGTGTTGGCCTGCTGCCTTCCTGTCGCGGCTTGGCTGATCGAGGCGCGTATCGATCTGATCGGCGTCTTGACCGCATTGGCGGTCGTGCTGCTCTTGATCGGGACGCTGATGTTGCTCCAGTACGGTAAGGGGATCCGCGCGGTTGCTTGCGCAGGGACGGCGGCGCTGGTGCTATTCGCGTCCGTGTACGCGTACCAACTGCCGCACCTGCAGGCGATCTGGCTGAGCCCTCGAATCGCCGAGGCTGTGGCTCGTGCCCGGCCCTGTGTGCGAACCATCGTTGCGACGGCACCATACATCGAACCAAGCCTTGTCTTTCTTCTCGGCACCGGGACGGAGTTGACCGACGTCAAAGGCGTAGCTGACCACCTGCGCCGTGATCCAGCATGCGGCCTCGGACTGGTGGGCGCCCAGGAACGGAGCTCATTCTTGTCGGTGTTGGACGCCGCTCACCTCGTTCCTCGGGAACTCGACCATATCCGGGGCATCAATTACTCGAGCGGCAAGTGGCTCGAACTGACCCTGTATGCGGTATCGCCCGCCGGTTAGCCCAACCGCGGCGGCCGCAATGTGTTGGGGATCTCGGGAGATGCAGAGCCTGCTCGAAGCCGCAGCTACGTACCTGAACACGCTCGGCCCGCGCGAAATAGTGTGGATCGGAATTGGCTTCCTCGGCCAATTCCTGTTCATGATGCGCTTCCTCTGGCAATGGATCCAGAGCGAGCGCCAGCGGCGCAGCATTATCCCGATCGCCTTCTGGTATTTTAGTTTGGCAGGCGGAATGACACTCTTTGCCTACGCGGTCCATCGCCGAGACCCTGTCTTTATCACAGGCCAGTCGTTCGGATTGCTGGTGTACGCCCGCAACCTGTTGCTGATCGGTCGCGAAAAACGAGCGAGTGCACCGCCCATGTAAGGTGTGCCTGCGGCAGCTCGGTTACGAACCGATTGCACGGGGGAACGCGCACGCGGCGCGGGCCAGGTCCGAGCCTGGTTCGCGACTGCTCGCGCTCGCGTGTCAAACTGGCGGTTCGGGTCGAGGGGCCGAATGAGCTATTATCTATGACCGCTTTCGGCGGATACCGTTGAAAAAGTCGGATTTTAAGTAGTCGCGGTGGCGATGGCCCGCATTCGGGAGAACGCGGATGATCGGTGGTGTCGCTTCACATTGCTGAGATCGGCGTTGGCATTGGGATCAGCATGGCGAG
>VAZF01000751.1 GCA_005888425.1 Alphaproteobacteria bacterium | reverse complement strand
AGCCGCGGCTCGTCACGAAGGTGCGCGAGGCCGCGGCGGCGCAGGGCTACCCGCACCAGGACATCATCAGCGGCGCGGGCCACGACGCGGTCTATATGGCGCGGGGCGCGCCGACCGCGATGATCTTCGTCCCCTGCGTCGGCGGCATCAGCCACAACGAGATCGAGGACGCCAAGCCCGACGACCTGACCGCCGGCGGCAACGTGCTGCTGAACGCCGTCCTCGACATGGCCGACAGCGCCGGTTAGGGACCATTCGTCATTGGAAGGCTTTGATTGCGTTCACGAGGGTCTGGATGACGCCCCAGGCCAGCGGGATCCCGACAAAGCCCCAGGCTAGCACCAGTTTGAGCCGGTTGCTTGTAGCCGTGCTCGCTTGCTCATTGGCCATCGTCATTCTCCCGCCGGCGCGGTCGCCGCTCCCGCTTCGCCCACTCGACGAGGCTGCTCCTCGAGGTAATGCCGCGGATGCACCGCCTTGATGAAGGCGTTGCAGATAAAGCCGATAACCAAGAGGCCCGCCATCACATACATCGTGATGTTGTAGGCCTGCGCCGGCGCGACACCGTGCGTGATGTTGTATTCGCGGATGTAATTCACGAGCACCGGGCCGAAGATCCCGGCCATCGACCACGCCGTCAACAAGAGGCCGTGAATGGCCCCGACATAACGTGTGCCGAAAATATCGCGCAGATAGGCCGGGACGGTCGCGAAACCGCCGCCATACATGCTGAAGATCACGGCGTAGCAGAACACGAACAGCGCCACGCTGCCGATCTCGCCGCTATGCGGCACCAGCGCGTAGAGGATCGTGCCGAGCGCGAAGAACACGAAATAGGTGTTCTTGCGCCCGAGATAGTCGGACGACGAGGACCAGAAGAACCGGCCGAGCATGTTGAACAGGCTGAACAGCCCCACGAACCCTGACGCGGCGATCGCGGTGATGTGGCCGCGGAACATCTCCTGGCTCATCGCCGAGGCCTGTCCGAGAACGCCGATGCCCGCCGTGACGTTCAGGCAGAGCACCCACCAGATCAGCCAGAATTGCGGCGTCTTCAGCGCCTCGTAGACGAACACGTTGCGGGTCGTGACAAGCCTGGATTCTCGCGGCATGACAAAGCCGGCGGGGGCCCAGCCCGGCGGCGGCAGGCGCACGATCGCGGCGCCGACCATCATGAAGCACAGATAGATGAGCCCCATGACGACGAAGGTCTCGGCGACGCCGATATGCGTCGGGGTCGAGAACTGGCCCATCAGCCATACCGACAGGGGGGAGGCGATAAACGCGCCGCCGCCGAACCCCATGATCGCCATGCCGGTCGCCATGCCGGGCCGGTCGGGGAACCAGCGGATCAGCGTCGAGACCGGCGAGATGTAGCCGAGCCCAAGCCCGATGCCGCCGAGGACGCCATATCCGAGATAAACGATCCACAGACTGTGCAGGTAAACGCCGATAGCCGATACGAAGAAGCCGCCCGCCCAGCACAAGGCCGATGTAAACATAGCGCGACGCGGACCGCCTTCCTCGACCCAGCGGCCGAACACCGCGGCGGATGCGCCGAGGAAGAAAATCGCGATACTGAAGATCCAGCCGAGCTCGGTCAGTTTCCAGTCATCCGGCGCCGATTGGCTGATCCCGATCAGCTTGGTCATCGGCAGGTTGAAGACGCTGAACGCATAGGCCTGGCCGATGCAGAGATGCACGCACAAGGCCGCCGGGGGGATCAGCCACCGGCTGTAGCCCGGCGGGGCTACCGTCCGAGAGCGGTTCAGAAACGCGAAAGCCATACCAGCTCCATTCGCCTTTTAGTGCTTCAACGCCGATCGGTTGATTTCGTGACTGGCCGATTTTTGGGCGCGGCTTATACACAGGAGCGCCGTTGCTGCGTAGGCGTTTTCCGAGCCTGCGAGATCACGGTTGCGTGCATCGCCGCTCCAAAATAAGTTCCCGGTTTGTTCTTGTCCTCGATGCGCCGGCACACCATCTGAATCGAGTTCTGAAAGGTGGCGGTTGGCTGTGAAGGGATCGCGCGAGCCGAAGCGCCGGA
>VAZF01000297.1 GCA_005888425.1 Alphaproteobacteria bacterium | reverse complement strand
CTTATGCGCTGACCGACTCGCCGGCGGGGCTGGCGGCGTGGATCGTCGACAAGTTCCGCGCCTGGTCGGATTGCGGCGGCGATGTCGAGTCGGTGTTCAGCAAGGATCAGCTCCTCGCGAATATCAGCCTCTACTGGTTCACCGGCGCGATCGGCTCGTCGTTTTGGCCGTATTATGCGCGGCAGCACCGGCCCTGGCCGTTGCCGGGACCGGTCGCCGTCCCAACCGGCTATGCCGAATTCCCGGCCGAAATCCTGCGACCGCCGCGCAGCCTCGCCGAGCGAGCCTATGCCGATATCCGGCGCTGGACGGTCATGAAGAAGGGCGGCCATTTCGCCGCGATGGAACAGCCCGACGCGCTGGCGGGCGAGGTTCGGGAATTCTTCCGCCCGCTCCGCAGCGGCGTTTGAGATGAATACCATATATGCCGTTGACGGCATATGCCTCGGTCACCATATAATCGGCGGGTGTGGGTCGTCGAGCTGGCACCTGAATTCGAGCCCGAGCTTTTGGCGTTCCCCGCCGAGGTGAGGATTGAGCTGCTGGCGCAGGCACGGGTCATCGAGAGGTTCGGCCCTACGGCCCGCCGGCCGCGCGTCGATACGCTCAACGGCTCCAAGCACGCCAACATGAAGGAGCTGCGCTTCGATGCCGGCGGCGGCGTGTGGCGCCTTGCCTTCGCGTTCGATCCGAGGCGGAGAGCGATCCTGCTCGCAGCCGGCGACAAGAGCGGTGGAAGCGAACGGACGTTCTATCGCCGGCTGATTGCAGCTGCCGATACGCGCTTCGATGCTCACCTCAATCGGCTGAACCGCAGCAGGGCACGGAAGTAATGGAGGTACGAATGGCGCGGACATTGGATCAGGTGATCGCCAAATTGCGCGAGAGCGAGCGCGCCAAGATCGAAGCGCGGGCGCAAGAACTCATTGCCGAGGAGATGTCGCTGCAGAACCTTCGCAGAGCCATCGGCAAGACGCAGACCGCGGTCGCAAAGCGGCTCAAGGTCGGTCAGGACGCCGTCTCGAAAATAGAGACGCGAAGCGACATGTACGTCTCGACGCTCCGGGATTTCATCAAGGCGATGGGCGGAGAGCTGGAATTGGTCGCCCAATTTCCCAACCGACCGCCGGTACGCCTGAAGGCACTCGGCACTGCCTCCTTGCGCCGGAACGGGATGCAGCCTCCCCGGCCAGAAAAGTCGATGCCCAGCAAGTCGGCACCGAAGCGGGCGTCAGCAACACGGGATTGAGCACTGCTCAGGAGCTTTGAACCAGCTTCCTCTTCAGGAGCTCGTTGACGAGGGCGGGGTTGGCTTTGCCGCCGGTCGCCTTCATGACCTGGCCGACAAAGAAGCCGAGCACCTTCGGGTTCGCGTGATATTGCGCGACCTGCGCCGGATGCGCGGCGAGCGCGGCATCGACCGCGGCCTCGATCGCGCCGGTGTCGCTCATCTGGCGCAGTCCCTTTTTCTCCACGATTGCGGCGGCATCGATGCCGGTCTCGATCATCTCGGCAAAGACGTCCTTCGCGATGCGGCCGGAGATCGTGCCATCGGCGATGAGATCCAAGAGTGCGCCGAGCTGCTCCGGAGTGATCGGCGCCTCTTCGATGCCGCGCCCCTGTTTGTTCAGCGCGCCGAACAGATCGCCGATGACCCAATAGGCCGCCGCCTTTGCATCGCGCGATTTACCGTTGCTGCGCGCGACGCGCTCGAAATATTCGGCGGTGGCGCGCTCGGCGACGAGCACGTCGGTATCCTCGGGCCGCAGCCCGTATTCGGCGACAAAGCGCGCCTTCTTCGCGTCGGGCAATTCCGGCAGTTGCGCGCGCAACGCCTCGATCCAGGCCTCGTCGAGGACCAGCGGCAACAGATCCGGGTCCGGGAAATAGCGGTAATCGTGCGCGTGCTCCTTCGATCGCATCGGGCGGGTCTCGCCCCGCGCGCTGTCGAAGAGGCGCGTCTGCTGCTCGACCGCGCCGCCCGCCTCGATCAGCTCGATCTGGCGCCGCGCCTCGACCTCGATCGCCTGCATGACAAAGCGCACCGAGTTCAAATTCTTGATCTCGCAGCGCGTGCCGAGGGGCTCGCCGAGGCGTCGCACCGAGACGTTGCAGTCGCAGCGCAACGACCCCTCCTCCATGTTGCCGTCGCAGGTGCCGAGATAGCGCAGGATCGAGCGCAGCTTGCGGACATAGATGCCGGCCTCCTCGGCGCTCCGGAGGTCGGGCTCGGAGACGATCTCCATCAGGCCGATGCCGGCACGGTTGAGATCGACATAAGTCTGCGTCGGATGCTGGTCGTGCAGGCTCTTGCCCGCGTCCTGCTCCAGATGCAGGCGCGTGATGCCGACCTCGCGCGTCGAACCATCCGGCATATCGAGCGTCAGCTTGCCGCGGCCGACGATCGGCAATTCGTATTGCGAGATCTGATAGCCGGCCGGCAGGTCGGGGTAGAAGTAGTTCTTGCGCGCGAAAACGCTCTCGCGGTTGATCTCCGCATCGAGGCCAAGCCCGGTCTTGACCGCCTGCTCGACGCAATGGCGGTTGATGACCGGGAGCATGCCCGGAAAGGCGGCATCGATGGGCGAGACTTGCGTGTTCGGCTCGGCGCCGAACGCGGTCGCGGCGCCCGAAAACAATTTCGATTTGGCGATGATTTGCGCATGGGTTTCGAGGCCGATGACGACCTCCCACTTCCCCGTCCGCCCTTCGATCAGCGACGACATCACCGCTCTCCCGCGATGAAGCTGGGGCGGTGAGTAAATTGCGCGGCGCGTTCGAGAACATCGCCGACCCGCAGCACCATCTCCTCATTGAAGGCGCGGCCGACGATCTGCAGCCCGAGCGGCAGCCCGTCCGCGCTGAGCCCCGCCGGCACTGAAAGCGCCGGGAGCCCCACGAGGTTCGCCGGCACGGTGAACACATCGTTCAGATACATCGCGATCGGATCATTCTGCTTCTCGCCGATCGCAAAGGCGGCCGACGGCGCGGTCGGCGTCAACAGGCAATCGACGTTCTCGAACGCGGCGGCGAAATCCCGCGCGATCAGCGCCCGCACCTTCTGCGCCTTCAGGTAATAGGCGTCGTAATAACCGGCCGACAGCACATAGGTGCCGATCAAGACGCGCCGCTTCACCTCCGCTCCGAACCCTTCGGCGCGGGTCAATTCGTACATCTCGTCGAGGCTGTCGCCCGCAACGCGCAGCCCGTATTTGACGCCGTCATAACGCGCGAGGTTCGACGAGGCTTCGGCCGGCGCGATGATGTAATACGCCGCCAGCGCGTATTTGGTCATCGGCAGCGACACCTCGACCGGCTCGGCGCCGGCCTCGCGCAACCATTGGGCGCCCTGCTGCCACAATGCCTCGATCTCGGCCGGCATGCCGTCGGCGCGATACTCTTTCGGGAGGCCGATCCTGAGGCCGCGCACATTGCCGGTCAGCGCTTTCTCGAAATCCGGCACCGGCAACGCCGCCGAGGTCGAGTCGCGCGGGTCGTGCCCGGCCATCGCGCCGAGCAATATCGCCGCGTCGCGCACATTGCGGGCGATCGGCCCGGGATGATCCAGCGAGGACGCATAGGCGACCACGCCCCAGCGCGAGCAGCGGCCATAGGTCGGCTTCAGCCCGACGATGCCGCAGAAGCTCGCCGGCTGGCGGATCGAACCACCGGTATCTGTGCCGGTCGCACCCAATGCGGCATGCGACGCGACCGCCGCCGCGGAGCCGCCCGATGAGCCGCCCGGCACAAGCGGCCGGTTGTCACCGGGTTTCCGCCAGGGATTTTCCGTCGGCTTGTGATAACTCGTGGTGGTCGACGAGCCCATCGCGAACTCGTCCAGATTGGTCTTGCCGAGCATGACCGCGCCCGCTTGCCATAATTTTTCGGTGACGGCCGATTCGTACGGCGGATGAAACCCGTCGAGGATGTGCGAGGCAGCGGTCGTCAGCACGCCCTTTGTGCAGAACAGATCCTTGACCGCAATCGGGATGCCGTCCAGCGGCCGCGTCTCGCCCTTCGCGATCCGCGCGTCGGAAGCGGCGGCCATGTCGAGCGCGATCTCCGGTGTTTCGGTGATATAGGCGTTGAGCGGCCGGGCTCGTTCCATGGCCGCGATATAAGCCTCGGCCAGCTCGCGGGCGGAAAACTGTTTCGCCCCAAGCCCCGTGCGTGCCTCCGCGATCGTCAGCTCGGTCAGTCGGCTCACTCGACCACCTTGGGCACCGCAAAAAAACCGCGCGCCGATTGCGGTGCATTCCTGAGGATGTCGTCGCGGCGATCGCCGTCCGTCACCTCATCCTCGCGCATCGGCAGGCGCATCGCCGCGACGCTCGTCATCGGGGCGACGTCCGCGGTATCGACCTCTGCGAGCTGCTCGACCCAGGTCAGGATTTGCGACAATTCGGCGGCAAGCGGCTCCAGCTCCGCCTCCTTTAGCCGGATCCGCGCCAGCGCGGCGATATGCGCCACCGCGGCCTTATCCAACGCCATTCGCCCTCTCCGTGGGGTGCCTTGGCCTCACAAATGGCCCGAAACCGCCGATCCTGCAATCTCCGGGAAAGCCAGAAGCGCTATGATCGAGGATGCTCCTCGCCGATCCCCAGCAGCTTCGCGCGGCGGTGCCGCCCGGCCGGCGGATCATGGGCCTCGATGTCGGGACTAAGACGATCGGCCTCGCGCTCTCCGACACCCGGCTCATCATCGCCAGCCCGCTCGAGACGATCCGCCGCCGCCGCTTTGCCGAAGATATCGCGGCGCTGTTCGCCTTGATCGACAGGCACGAGATTGCCGGGCTCGTTATTGGGCTGCCGCTGAGCCTCGCGGGCGGCGACAGCCCGCGCACCCAATCCGTGCGGCAGTTCGCCCGCAACCTCTTGGGATTGCGCGACATGCCGGTCGCGCTGTGGGACGAGCGAATGTCGACGGCCGCCGTCACGCGCGAGATGATCGCCCACGACATGACGCGAAAGCGCCGCGCCGAGATCGTCGACCGCGTCGCCGCCGCCTATATCCTGCAGGGCTTTCTCGACGCGATGGATCGCCGCGAGCCAATTACCTGATCAGCGCGAGCGCCTCGCGAAAGCGCGGGTGCTCCGCGCTACCCAGCCACTCGAAGACGGCCATCTCGGTCGTGATGATCTCCGCGCCGTGCCGTTCGAGCCGCCGGATCGCCGCCTCCTTGCTCTCGGCCTGCCGCGAACCGACCGCATCCCGCACGAGATAAACGCGCTTACCCGCCCCGATCAGGCCGAGCACGGTCTGCATGACGCAGACATGCGTCTCGCAGCCGCCGACGACGATATCGGGCCGGTCCGGCAACGCCGCCGCGAAATCCGGCATACGGCACGCGTCAAAGCTCATCTTGGCGAAGACCGGCGCCGCCGAGCCCCCCGCGAGCTCCGGAACTGTCGCGCCGAGCCCGGAGGCGTTCTCCTCGGTGATCAGCACCGGGACGCCGAACATCTGCGCGGCCTTTAGGAGCCGCCGTGCATTGGCCACAATCGCCGCGCCATCGGCGATCGCCGGCATCAGCCGGCTCTGGAAGTCGATCAGCAGCAGCGCGGAGCTGTCACGGTTCAGGGTCAACATCGGCTTCAGATGGCCCTTCGTTCAGGTCGTCGCGAGAGGCGACCGATCGCTGCACCGCTGTCGGCAGGGCGCGGCCGCGCTGCACGGCCTGCGGACCGTGGCGTTCACGCAGCGCCTCGATCGCCTCGGCGAGCCGTCTCGGCCCGCCCATTGTGGCATCGAACAGCGTCGGCAGATCGGCTTCCGCGGCATCGACGAGGCGGTCGGCGCCGACCCCGATCAGGCGGAACCGGGTCACCCCGTCGGCCTCGCCCCGCAGCAGCGACGAGGCGGCCTCGAACAAGATGTCGGCCAACTGGGTCGGATCGGCCACCGTGTGCGAGCGCGTGCGGAGCCGAAAATCGGCGGTCTTCAGCTTTAAGGTGACCGTACCGGCGGCGAGATGCGCCTCCCTGAGCCGCGCCGCCACTTTTTCGCACAGCGGCCACAGAACATGCGCCAGCGCCCCGCCATCGGCCTCGTCCTGCGCAAAGGTCGTCTCGGCCGAGATCGACTTGGTCTGCCCCTCGGGATCGACATGCCGGTCGTCTTCGCCGCGCGACAGGCGCGCCAGGCGTTGCCCGATGCGGCCGTAGCGCGCGGCGAGATCGCGCTCGTCGAGCGCGGCGAGCTGGCCGATGCGGGCAATACCGTCACCCGCCAGCCGGCGCTGCATCGCGCCGCCGACGCCCCACAGCCAGCCGACCGGCTTATCCGCGAGAAAGGTCTTGGCCTCGGCATGCCCGATGACCGCAAAACCGCGCGGCTTATCGAGATCGGAGGCGAGCTTCGCCAGAAATTTGTTGTGGCTGAGGCCGATCGAGGCGGTGATGCCGAACTGGTCCTCGACCCGCCGCGTCAGCGCGGCGAGAAGTTGCGCCGGCGCCGCGCCGTGCAAGGAGGCCGTGCCGGACAAGTCGAGAAAGGCTTCGTCGATCGACAAGGGCTCGACGAGCGGCGTCAGCCGCCGCATCTCGGCCCGCACGGCGCGGCCTACCTCGCGGTATTTCGCCATATCGGGGCGGATCACGACCGCATCGGGGCAGGCAGCGAGCGCTTTGAACATCGGCATCGCCGAGCGCACGCCATAGAGCCGCGCGACATAGCAGCACGCCAGGACGACGCCGCGCTGCCCGCCGCCGACGATGACCGGCTGTTCCGCGAGTTCAGGCCGGTCGCGCTTCTCGACGGTCGCGTAGAAGGCGTCGCAATCGATGTGGGCGATCGCGAGATCGGCCAGTTCGGCATGCGCGACAAGGCGCGGCGAGCCGCAGGCAGGGCAGCGCTCTGGCTGCACCTCGACGGTGTCGAGCGCGCTGCAGTCGCGGCACAGAACCGCGATCACACGAGATCCTCCGGCCGCCATAGCCAGGCCGCGCCACGCACCCCGCTCGAATCGCCGTGCATCGGCGGCAGCAGCCGCGTCGCGATCGTGTCGGAAATAATATGGCGCCCCCAAAGCCGCGGCACATCCTCGTAGAGGTGGCGCATCGTCGAGAGCCCGCCGCCGAGCACGATCGCGTCGGGGTCGAGGATGTTAATAACGCCGGCCAAGGCGCGGGCGAGGCGCTCGGCATAGCGGTCGAGCGTCGCTCGGCATGACGGATCGCCGGCCGCGGCGGCAGCGACGATCGCCGGCCCATCGAGCGCCTGTCCTTTAAAAGCTGGGCCACCATGGCGCCGGTGGTCAGCGGCAAGGCCCGGTCCCGACAGAAAC
>VAZF01000750.1 GCA_005888425.1 Alphaproteobacteria bacterium | reverse complement strand
CGATCCCTGAACGTCGAATTGCAGGCGGCGCTGAACCCGCCCGGGGAGATTCGCATTGAGCGCTTTGGCTGGACCTTCTGCCCCGGCGATAAGGTCATGCAGGTCGAGAACGATTACGACAGAGACGTCTACAACGGCGATCTCGGGGTGGTCTCACGACTCGACGCTGAGGAGGGCGAGCTTTCAGTCGACTTCGATGGTCGGGAGGTGGTTTACGGGTTCACCGAACTCGATGAGCTGGTGCTGGCCTACGCCACGACGATCCACAAGAGCCAGGGATCCGAGTACCCGGCTGTGGTCATCCCGATCACCACCCAACACTACCCGATGCTGCAGCGGAAGCTGCTCTACACCGGTGTGACCCGCGGGAAGCGTCTCGTCGTGTTGGTTGGACAACGAAAGGCGCTGGCGATCGCGGTAAAGGGCGCCCAAACGAGACGCCGATGGTCGAAGCTGCGAGATTGGCTAACTAGCCACCATCATTCTTCTACTAGCTAGAGTAGGCGGCAGATTTAGAGGTCGGCCGCCCTGCGCTTATCGTCGCGCTTCTCCGTGAGGAGCGACGACAGCGAGATACCGAGGAGCCGAATACCTTTAACGACGGGAAACAGCGGCTCGAGTAGCGCGTTGCCGAGCTGTTCGAGTTCGCTCCGGGTGCTGACCGGCATCTGACCGGTGCGGCTTCGCGTGATCTGCCGGAAGTTGGCGTACTTGATCTTCACCGTTACAGTGCGGCCGCGGGTCCCGGAGCGCTCGCAGTAGCTCCAGACCGTGTCGATGATGTCCCGCAGCTGATCTCGAGCCGCCTCGTAGGTGAAGAGATCGACGGGAAACGTATTCTCGGCGCCCACGGACTTCCGTATGCGGTCGGCGCGGACGGGCCGCTCGTCGATGCCGCGCGCGGCCCAGTAATAATAGGAACCCGCTTTCCCGAAATGCTGCTGCAGGAAATCCAGGGTCTGTGCCCTGAGATCCAGCCCAGTCCTAACCCCGATCTGCTCCATCTTCCTGGCCGTCGCGGGCCCGATACCATGAAACTTCCTGACCGGCAGGGTCTCGACGAATGCCGGCCCCATTTCTGGCGTAATGACAAAGAGCCCGTCAGGTTTGCGGTGATCGGAGGCAAGCTTCGCGAGGAACTTGTTGTAAGAGACGCCGGCGGAAGCCGTGAGCTGCGTCTCGCTGCGGATTCGTGCGCGGATCTCCTCCGCGATCCATGTCGCCGAGACGATCCCTTTGAGGTTCTCGGTGACGTCGAGGTATGCCTCGTCGAGCGACAATGGTTCGATGATCGGTGTGTACTCAGCGAAGATCTGCCGGATCCGGAGCGAGACCGCCTTGTAGACGTCGAAGCGCGGCTTCATGAAGATCAGATCGGGGCATTTTCGTCTCGCGATAACCGATGGCATTGCCGAGCGCACGCCGAATTTGCGCGCCTCGTAGCTCGCCGCCGCGACGACGCCGCGTGCCTCAGCTCCGCCGACCGCCACCGGCTTGCCGCGCAATTCCGGATTATCACGCTGTTCGACCGATGCGTAGAAGGCATCCATGTCGACATGGATGATCTTGCGCGCCATGCCGTCTTCGGGTTCCGGGCTCTCTTCTATCCGGTCGGCCGAGAGCATCATTCACCTCTCAGCCGTTCACCTGCGGGATGAGCTTCGCCCAGCGGTCGAGGATCGGCAGGATCTCGTCGGCTTTCCCCGGCGGTAGGCGCACCGTCATGCGGGTCACGCCGAGATCGCGGTTGCGCCGCAACACAGCTAGATCCTCCGGCGCGCCGCCCAAGGTTACCGACAGTGAGGCGGGGTCGCGGCCGGCTTCCTCGGCCATTTGGCGCCAGCGAGGCATGAGCGGAAGGCGCCGCCGACGATGATTGGCGGGTGCGGCTTTTGCACCGGCTTGGGCCAGGTCTGCAGCGGCGGAAACTCGACGATCTCGCCATGATATTCGGCGATGTCCTTCGTCCAGATCTCCTTCATGGCCTCGATCTGCTCCCGCATCTTTAACGTGCGGGTCTCGTAGACGGTGCCGTGATCCTCCATCTCCTCGGCGTT
>VAZF01000747.1 GCA_005888425.1 Alphaproteobacteria bacterium | reverse complement strand
GCGTCCCGCTCTGCAACAGCTTGGGAAACGGGTCCCCGCTGGCCGTTAGCCTAGCCAAGACTAGTCCGCTGTGTTCCAACCTCGGCATGACCCGAAGGTCGGGTGAGGATGTTGGACTGGCGCCGCCGTAGCCGATCCGGCCATACGGCGCAACGCCATGCGAGACGTCGAGCATACAGTCGCGGCGGGCGCTAGCGCATAATCCGCTGTCGAGTAGGACCCGGTACGAATACTTAGCGACGGCCTGCACCAATTTTCGTGAGGGTCGCCCGGCCCGGATCCAACTGTCGAGATTGCCCATTCCCCAATTATAGGCCGAGACGGCGTCGGGCCAGTTGACATAGCGCCGATAGAGAAGTGCCAAATAGGCGCGGCCGATCGTGCGGTTCTGCGCGATATCAAACCGATCGCCGCCCCCAACGTCGCGGGCGGCCTTCTCGCTGACCTGCATCGGACCCTGCGGGCCCGCGAGGTTCGGCCGCCACATCGCAGGATTTCTGCCATAACTCGACTCCGCGCCTGCGACAGCGTACGCGATGCGCTCCAAGTCCTGGCGCGCCGGACCAGCTTCTGCCGCAACGCTCCGGGCCATCCCGGTCAAATTCAAACCCGTACAAAGGAGCAATGCCCCCCAGAACGCGGCGGCGGACCCTCTCTTGGGATTCATCGGTTTCCGACGATTAACTTCTAATTGGAACGTATGCTGCTGAGCAGGATGCTGGCTTCGCTTACGCCGAGCTCGTGTGCACGCTCGTACCAAAAAATGGCCGCTGCTACATCACCGTGCCCGCGAAGATGTGTCTTCTCGAGGAAATGAGGATCATAGCTCTCGCCCAATCGCAATGCAGCCTCTCCGCTACCGGCGCCGGCAGCTCGCTCATAAAACAGGCGAGCCGAGACAAGGTCGCCAGTTCCGAACAGCGAGTCACCACGCGTTAATAACACGGCAACGTCTCCACTCGACAGCCTCGCCCCCCCGGCTGCGGGTGTGACTGCGGTATTTACCGTTGCTGCCATAGCGAGGTCTGGCGTAGTGAGGGCGTTTGGCTCCCGGGGCGCGCGCGTTGGCGTGTCCACCTCGTCCGGGAGCTTCGTTGTCTTCCTGCGGGCTTCGGGGGAGCCCTGTGAGTGCTCCGCCTTCCCCAGGTCGCTCAGTGCTGATGATCCCAAAGGAATACCGGTCACGACTGGATCATTGGCGGATTTTGAAAGCGCGGCCATCGCCACTGAGGCTGTCGCCTTTTCGGCAGTCGAAGGATTACGCATGACCACGAGGGCACAGAGTAGCGCAATCGCGACACTGCCGAAGGCGCACGCAACCCGGCGGCTCAGTGAATAGCGGTGCAAAAAGGCACTTTGTCGATAAACCCTATGGCCCGCGGTTTTGTCAGATACATCGTCGTGGGAAAGTTCGGAAATACCCTCTGACGTGCATCCCGCGCCTCGTACATTGGTCGCCTTACCCACTCCTCTTTCAAGTGTTTCGGAGAGCGACAAGACGTCCCGATTGCTGGCAAGCCGTACTGCTTCTTCCACGATCTCAGCCCGGGGACATCCGAGATTAAGCAATTTGCGGTAGATGAGCCGAACCGCATCGTCGTCCTCTGCCGTGAAAGCTTCAGAAAATTGTCGGTAGAGGAGAGTGGCTTCCGTGGAATTCTCAGAATTATGCATTAGTGCTCTCCGCGTCCAACCCACTGGCTTGAACGTTAGGTCCGCTCGGAGGCGGGATGAAGATTCTTAATAGCTCACCGATAACTTGCAATACCCTGAAGGGCGGCCTTAGCACTGTAGCCGTTTGCCGCCTTGATGGATCGGTTACTCTCGCACAGGGGTTTGTACCAGCGCTACTAATTGTCGCCAATAAACTAACGGGAATCAAGAACTCGCAATGAATCGACGAGTTTTCCTTGGGGTCGTCAGCGGGCTGCTCACGCCGCGTCTGTTGCAGGCCTCTACTCAGCCCATTCCGCTGCGGCGACTTCGTTTGGCGGACGCGCATACGGGCGAGACCTTTGACGGCCCCTTTCGAGATGACACGGGACCAGTGCAGCAAGCCCTGGCCGAGCTGTCCGAGTTCTTGCGCGACCACCATTCTGGCGAAAGGATCGTCTTCGACATCGGCGTTCTCGATTTTCTTGCCAGCATTATGGAAGCCGTCGGCGCGAATGAGGCGCTTGTGCTCTCGGGTTATCGTACACCCCAGACAAATGCGATGCTCGCACGAACGACATTTGGTGTAGCCGAACACAGCCAGCATATGTTCGGACGCGCGCTTGACGTGCGACTGCCCACCCGCAATGAAGATGCAGTGCGAGCTGCGCGAGAGTTGAAACTCGGGGGAGTCGGCTGGTATCCACGCTCGGGATTCTTCCATATCGATACGGGATCGGTACGCAATTGGACGCTGGACGAAAAGGGCCTGGATAACTTAGTGGGCGGGCAACAATGGGTGCGTTCCAAGAGTGGACGCCAACCAACCGACGACCATACGTCCATGCCGGGGCTGGAGAAGAGCGGACGTCCTCTGGGGCGGCTAGTGAATAGCGGACGTGCCCAGCCGGGTACGGAAATGAGCGGTCAGTCCTTAGCTTCGCTTAAACAGAGCGGCACGCCGCTGGTACGACCGGCTCGCCATTGATGCGCTGTTGTGTTCAGCTTCCCCATCGCATTGCAGCAATCCAACCAGGGCTAGAACCTTCCCTCTCTAGCCGCGAAATACAGCGACGTTCGTGGCCTGACGCCGCGCCTCAGTATTTCGTAGTACGCAATCCGCACCTCTGGCAGTCAATGCCCAGTCACCGAATTTAGGAGGACTTCGACCACGGCCGCGGGAAGAGGTATTGCCAAACAGCCCTTCGGCGATGAGCAAGCCCGAGACCCAGACCTATGTTCGAGTTCTTGCGGCCCCGTCAGAGGCACCAGCCGGACGTTCGGGAGGGAATTAAACATAAATTTAGCGGACACGTGGAACGGCATCTGAGAAGTAGGTTGGCAAAGCCCGCTCTGATCCGACTATTTCCAGTGTGACCAGGGAACACATGCTCCACGCTGTAGAGATCCGGTTCGCCGGCGAGCATTTTCAGGACGTCCTCCTTCAAGTACGCGGGTGGTTGAACGAAAAAAATTTCCAGCCAACAACTTTTCGGTACTGGCTTCACGAACCCCGTTTGGCGGCGTCGTTTTAGCCTAGACTGATTGCCGGTGTTTGTTGCGCCGGCAAAGGCTTACCCCAGTTCTGACGAATATTCGAAGAGATCCCTGCTCTCCAAACCACTACCGCCCATTGAATAAAAAATCACGGCGCCGCTCAAGTTTGTATAAACTTGACGACCTCCGATCGACCGATCGCCTGAGAAGCGCGCCAATCTGGCGAGATAAACGGGAATCCTGAGTTATTCCCCTTTTTAATGTCGCGGATTTGCGACTGAAGACGCGCGAGCCTGGTGCCGGCGCTCGTTTCCCGGGGAGCTCCTTTCGCACTGGATAGGCTCACAGAAACACAAAACCCTGGACGGAGCGTCGCTCGAGAGGCACTCTATGTACGCGTACGAATCCGGTGCAAGCCGTACAAAAAAACTACAATGCCGTACAAACCGCGGAGGGAGAGATGCAGGGCACCGTTCTAGCCGAAACCGAAGCATTTATCGCGAAGCAAAGAGAGGCGCTGTTAAACGAGCGGCAGGAAATGGTAAACCGGCAGCGCGCGCTTCAGGCGCAGCTTGACGAACTGGACGGGATGCTTGCGAAATTTGACGTCTTCGAAGGAAAGGCCGCGCAGCAAGCTCCTACTCGCCGGAACAGATCTGGCCAGCGCGGGTCAAGGCGAGAAGAGCTGCTCAGGATTATCAACCAATCCCATGGTCTTTCGCGCGGTGAAATTCTCGATAAGATGGGGCTGAAGGGTAATAAATCGGGCGAGATGTCGGTCTCGAACGCGCTCACCGCTCTGACCAAGAGCAAGCAAGTCACCCGCCGGGACCGGAAATACGTCGCCAGCTGAGCGAGGCCGCGGCCGCCGATGCCCCCCGGCTCCGCGGTTTATCGGCTGGGCAGGAAGACTCGATGGGATCCGTACGATAACCAAAGGCGCCGCTGCAGAAGGAAGTCTATGCCTAAGACCATATCGGCCTCGTTTATCTTCACATCGGCCACGAGGATTTCGGGGTTAGCGATTACCAGGGGGCCCACCTTCAGGTTTGCGAAGCGATGAAGGCGAGCGGATACGGGGCCTGCCGCAATCCCCTGGGTTGTGAGTGGACGATCGCTTAAAAGCAGGCTCTCAGTCACGCCGGTAGCGCGTGCGGCTGCCGTCGAAATTGTGGTGATTTGCGCGCCGGTGTCGATGAAAGCCGTCAGGGGTCGGCCATCTAGTTGCACGGCAAAAAACAGGTGCTCGCCGCGGGATAACCCCGTACTCAGCGAGATATACGGCTGCGTCCAGTCCGGTGCTGCTGTCGGGCAGGTTTGCTTTCCGTAGAACTTCAATTCGTGATGTGCGAGGTCGAGGTCGATGTCAAAGTCGCTTAGGATATCGGCTCCGAGCAATCCATCGAGGGGGGTGGCGAAGACCTGCGCCATTGTCACCGGCGCGACTAAGACCCGGTGCCATGGGAGTGCTACAGATCCGGCAGCGAAGCTGCGCAGTTCGACTTCGTGACTTCCTAGACCACCGGAGATGCCCCGCAATTGCCGCGGAAACTCAATCGCCGGACGCTCGGCTCCGATGCGGCCGGCCGCTGTGGGGGTCAGAACCGTTCGTTCGGCACCCGTATCCAAAATGAGCGTTACGGGGTGACTGTTTGCCGATAAGGTTACAAAGGGTGCACGGTTGAGGGTTGCTACAACAATTTTGCCGCGCAGGGTTGTGCCACAACCATCAGCACAATAGCCGGCTGTCGACATACCTCCGAGCACGATGCCGGCGAATAAGGCCACCCGGAAATACGACCTTCCAAGATTCAAATTCGGTTTTCCTCAGCTCCCCTC
>VAZF01000296.1 GCA_005888425.1 Alphaproteobacteria bacterium | reverse complement strand
AGGCGGGATGTCCGGCGTTTCCTGCCGCAGCAGCGCCAAGACCTGCGCCGCCACCCGGTCGAAATTTCTCCACTCGCACGCCTGGGCCTTGAAATAAGCGAGATTGGCATGGGCGCGCGCGAAATCGGGCTTCAGCGTCACCGCGCGTTGTGCCGTGGCGATGGCCGGCCTCAACTCGCCGGTCATCATCAGGGCTTCGCCGAGGGCGTTCAGCGCATCAGCCGAGTCCGGCCTCGCCGCCAACGCCGCCCGGTATTGCGCAATGGCCCTGTCCCAGCGGCCGCGCGCCGCGAGGGCGATGCCGAGATCGGTATGGGCCTCGGCGTGATCCGGCCGGAGTTCGAGAACCCGCCGGTAGTGGCTCATCCCCTCTTCGCGATTGCCTTGCGCGTATAGGGCGACCGCGAGGCCGTAATGGCCCTGAAACGAACCGGGCTGCTGCTCGACGACCCGCTGATATTCCGCGAGGGCCGCAGGGAGGTCGCCCTGCGCGTGCAATGCCCTTGCGAGATTGAGGCGCGCCGCGGCGGAGCGCGGGTCGAGCGCCAGGGCTTTCCGGCAATGCACGACCGCCCGGTCGAAGCGGCCGAGCGACTGATAGATGCCGGCGATGTCATTATGAAAGTCGGGGTCGGTGTCATTCAGCGCAATCGCGCGGCCGATCAATTCGAGCGCCGCTTCGGAGCGCCCGGTCTGGTGAGCGACCAGCCCAAGCAGGTGCAGACAATCCGGGCGGTTGGGATCATCGGCGAGGAGCCGGCGATAGAGCCGTTCCGCCTCGGCGAGCCGTCCTGCCTCGTGCTGTCGTGCCGCTTCCGCCAATAGCGCAGGCCCGACATTTGCGGCGTCCGGCCCGCGTGCGCCGGCTCCGCCCTGTTTCGCCGCCGCGCGGCGCTGTTTGCGGTTCATGATCCGGTCTGCTGCCGTGGCGTCGCTTCAGCGTAGCACCGATCGGCGCATCAGCTGCCGATCGGGAAGCGCGGCGCGATGATGCAGTGTTCGAGGATGCCGCGGCCGCGGTCGGGCAGATGGCGTGCCCGCGCGAAGCGTTCGAGCGCCCCGGTGATCGCCTCCGGCTCGCGCTCGGGGCCGGTCGGCAGGTACTGCACGAGATTGTCGCGGAAGCCGCGGCGCGTCACGAAATAGGTGTCGAGGCCGCGGCTCTGCGCCAGCATCTGCTGCGCGTCCGCCATCGGCCTGACCGCCTGGTTGACCGCGAAATCCGCCCAGTTTGTCGCTATGCAGCCGCCGGGCGCGAGCGCATCCATGCAGCGCCGCCAAAATCTCTCGTCGAACAGCGCCGGCCCTTGCGCATTGTAGAGATCGACGAGGATCACATCGTAGCGGTCCTTCGTCCCGGCAAGAAAGCGCTCGGCGGTATCGATGATGACGGACTGGCTCAGATAGAACCAGCGCCGCGCGATCGCGACGACAGCCTCGTCGTTGTCGACGAGGATCGGCGCGCATTCCGGCAGATAGGCGCGCAGAAAGCGCCACATCGCGGCGCCGCCGACGCCGAGGAGGAGCGAGCTGACCGGCTGCTCGCACAATGCGAACGCCAATGACATCAGCCGTTCGTAATGAAAGACGAGCTGCGCCGGGTAGAGCAAATCCATGCTCGATTGTTCGGTGACCTGCGGCTCGCCGGGCGCGGCGCCGCCGAAATTCGGGCCGAACGATCCGAGGGTACGGTAATGCCGCGGGCCGCGGTCGAAATCGACGACAAAGATCGCCGCGCCGAACGCGTCGGTGTGGCGCAGCGTGCGCAGCCGCGAGCTGGCGCCGAAATAATCGGCGATCAGCTCGCGCCGATGTGCATCGCCGGCTCGCGCCATTACGCGGCTGCCGCCTCGGCCGCCTCGGAGCTGGCGGCGAGCAGCGCGACCGTCTCGGCGAATTGCCCGAGCGCCGCATGCCCCGCTTCCGTCAACTCGTACGTGCCCCGGCCGAGCCGCCGGAACCAGCCATAGACATCGCGCTGCAGGATGGCGGCGGCATCGGCGACGCCGGTCGCGGCCCGCAATGCCTTTACCGGCATCGCTCCCGCGGCCAGTATCCGGGCGCAGCGCAGCGCATCCTCGCGGTAGGCGGTCATGATCGGTGTGCGGTTGCGGCCGCCGATATTGCCGTCCCCGGTGCGCCGCGTAAATTCGTCGAGGAGGCGCGCGCTGCGGTCGGCGGAGCGGCGCGGCCGATACGGCACCGGTTCTTCGAGGATCGCGATCGTGCCGCTGCGCCGGCCGACCAGCAGGAGGCCAAGCCCGAGCCGCCGGCACAGCCGCCGCACACCGGGCGCTTCCGGCGACAGCCCGCGGGCGCGGCGCGGGGGGCGCGGCACCGCCAGATAGACACGCTCGCTGATCGCCAGCCGGTCGATGCCCTGCAGCACGAGCGTCAGCGTAAAGCGCAGTTTCAATTCGACGATGACCGGCGGCTCGTCGCCGCGGTATGCGACGAGATCGCAGCCATTGACCTCGCCCTTCACATCGAAGCCGCTTTTCTCGAAGAACCGCTTGACCGGCAGATAGAGCGCAGCTTCGCCGAGCGGCGCGGGTTTGCCTATCGCGCTCTGTCGCACGGTCGTGTCGCTGCTGTTCCCATGCCGGACAGAAAGCGGAATTTTGCCGCTGCTGCCAAGCCCCTTGCAGGGCGTCGAGTCTACGCGAGCTATCTGGAGTCGCAGCAGTCGGCGATTACGGCCATTCCGGCATCTTGATTCGCTGAAGGCAGCGATCCGAGCTAATTGTCTGAAGCGTTTGCACCACCTGCCGGGCATAATGCGCGGCCAAGTCTGCTAAACCGCAAAGCGGAGGGGAGCGATGTCGCAGCATCACACCGTGTCGTGCCGACCGGAGCATTGCCATTGGGGGTTCTTCGATGCGGGGCTGAAGCCGGTCGCGACCTTGGCGTCCGGCGACACCGTCAGCATCGACTGCGTCTCGCGAGGGCCCGAGGTTCTGCCTGCCGGCTCGCGTTTCGAGATCCTCGCCGATCATCGCGCGATCCTCGGGGCGCTGACCCCGAAGCTCGGCGCCCATATCCTGACCGGCCCGGTTGCGGTCACGGATGCCGAGCCCGGCGACGTCCTGGAGATCGAGATCCTGTCGGTCGAGCCGCGGCAGAATTGGGGCTACACGCGGATCCGGCCGCTCGCCGGCACGCTCCCCGAGGATTTCCCGATCCGCAAAACGATCCACAGCACGATCGACCGCCAGCGCGGCGTCGCGACCCTGCCATGGGGGGCCGAGATCGATCTCGCGCCGTTCTTTGGCGTCATGGGCGTCGCGCCGCCACCGGTCTACGGCGCCTGCAGCTCGATCCAGCCGCGCGAGTTCGGCGGCAACATGGATCTGAAGGAACTGGTCGCCGGGACGACGCTGTATCTGCCGGTCTGGGCGCCGGGCGCGCTGTTCTCCTGCGGCGACGGACACGGTGTGCAGGGCGATGGCGAGGTCTGCGTGACGGCGCTCGAAACCGCGCTCAGCGGCACCTTCCGGCTGACCCTGCGCAAGGATTTGCATTTCACCTTGCCGCGCGCCGAGACGCCGACCCACCACGTGACGATGGCGTTCAACGAGGATCTCGACGACGCCGCGAAGGATGCGCTGCGCGAGATGATCAAGCTGATCGGCGAGCGCCTCGGCCTCCCCGCCTCGGACGCCTATATGTTTTCCAGCCTCGTGGTCGATATGCGGGTCACGCAGCTTGTCGACGGTAACAAGGGCATTCACGCGATGCTGCCGAAACGCTATTGCCCGAATTGACGGCCCGCGGCACGGAGACCTCGAATATAAAAGCAATCCGCGGGTAGAGCGGTTCTCGCGGGATCGCCATTCTGTCACCATGTCTGGAGACGGAGTAAAGGCGATGTTGAACGCAGAACAATGCTGGGCGGCCGTGCTCGCCCATGATGCGGCGCAGGACGGACGATTTTTTTATTCGGTCAAAACGACCGGGGTCTATTGCCGGCCGGGCTGCGCTTCGCGCCAGCCCCACCGCCAGAACGTCGCGTTCCACGAGACCACCGCCGCGGCCGAGGCCGCCGGCTTTCGGCCCTGCAAGCGCTGCCGCCCGAATGAGGGCTCGCAGGCCGACCGGCACATCGCCGCGATCGGCCGCGCCTGCGCCCTGATCCGGGCCAGCGACGAATTGCCAAGCCTCGCGGAATTGGCCGGTGCCGCCGGGATCAGCCGCTTCCATTTCCACCGCGTCTTCAAGCAGATCACCGGAGCGACGCCGCGCGAATGGGGCAAGGCGCACCGGCTCGGCCGTTTCGCCGATCGGCTCGACGCCGGCGAGGGGATTGCCGAGGCCGCCTATGGCGCCGGGTTTGGCGCCAGCTCGCGGGCCTACGAGGCGGCCCCGAACGGGCTCGGCATGACCCCGGCGACGCGCCGGCGCGGCGGCAAGGGCGAGACGATCCGCTTTACAATCGTCTCGACTTGGCTTGGCTGGGCCATGGTCGCGGCGACCGAGCGCGGCATCTGCATGACCGCGCTCGGCGACAACCGCGCCAGTCTCGAAACCGAACTCAGGCGCCGCTTTCCCGCCGCGCAATTGCAACCGGCCGATGCGGCGCTGTCCGGCTGGGCCGAGCGGGTCGTGCGCTATATCACCCGGCCCGGCGATACGCTCGACCTGCCGCTCGACATCCGCGGCACGGCGTTTCAGGCGCGGGTATGGCGTGCGCTGCAGAAAATCCCGCCCGGCCGCACCGCGACCTACAGCGACATCGCCGCCGCGCTGGGGCAACCCCGAGCCGTGCGTGCAGTTGCGCAGGCTTGCGCCAGCAACAAGCTCGCCGTCGTCGTGCCATGCCATCGCGTCGTGCGGCGCGACGGCGATCTCGCCGGCTATCGCTGGGGGGTCGAGCGCAAGCGCGCGCTCCTTGCGAAGGAGCGCGAAACCACACCAGCCGAGGCGGCGGCTGATTAGGTCGTTGTCTCTTTGCTTCTTACTCGTCATGGCCGGGCTTGGCCCGGCCATCCACGAAAGAGACGTGGATCCCCGGGTCAAGCCCGGGGATGACGGTTAAAGAGGATGAAGCAAACGTGGCGAATATTTTCGGTCGCATTGAGAGGTCTGCCTGGCCGGAGCTGCTGGCGGGTCTCGACGAGCGCGGCTATGCGGTAATTCCGGGACTGCTGAGCCAGCGCGAGTGCCGCGGCGTCGCCGCGCTATACGAGGACGAGACGGCATTCCGCTCGCGGGTGGTCATGGCGCGCCACAATTTCGGCCGCGGCGAATATAAATACCTCCGCTATCCGCTGCCGCCGCTCGTCGCCGAGTTGCGCGACGCGCTGTACCCAGCGCTCGCACCCTTCGCCAATCGCTGGCACGACCGCTTGCGGCTGGAACCGCGCTTTCCGGCAACGCTCGAGGCTTATCTGAAGCGCTGCCACGCCGCCGGACAGCAGCGCCCGACGCCGCTGATCCTCAAATACGAGGCGGGCGACTACAACTGCCTGCACCAGGACCTTTACGGCGAGCTCGTCTTCCCGATCCAGGCGACCGTGTTGCTGAGCAAGCCCGGCGAGGATTTCACCGGCGGCGAGTTCCTGCTCGTCGAGCAGCGCCCGCGCATGCAGTCAAAGGGCGAGGTGGTGCCGCTCAACGAGGGTGACGCGGTGTTGTTCGCGGTCAATTACCGTCCGGTCGCCGGCACGCGCGGCGACTACCGCGTCGTGATGCGGCACGGCGTCAGCCGGCTGCGCTCGGGCCACCGCTTTACGCTCGGCATCATCTTTCACGACGCCGCTTGAGCGCGTTGCTTCGACGGAAGCGACCCCATATAGAGGCCGGTGAGGAGGCCTATCATGAAGCTCGCGCCGGTTATTCACAGCGACCCGGAAATTCTGGGCGGGACACCTGTCTTCGTCGGCACGCGGGTGCCGTTGCGGAACCTAATCGATTATCTCGAAGGGGATTACAGTCTCGACGAGTTCCTCGACGATTTCCCGAGCGTCACGCGCGAGCAGGCCATAGCGGCATTGGAAGCCGCACATCAGGCATTAGCTGCCGGTGCGTATTCTGCTGGATGAGCAGCTGCCTCGCCGATTGATTCGGCAGCTGGCACCTCATCAAGTTCGCACGGTGCAGCAACAGGGCTGGGCGGGGTTACGGAATGGCGAGCTGCTGCGACGTGCTGCCGCGCAGGGTTTCGAAATTTTCCTGACTGGCGACCAAAACTTTCAATTCCAGCAAAACCTCACGGGATCGTCGATCTGCGCGCTTGTCTTGATTGCCCGGAGCATCAAGATCGAAGACCTGCTTCCGCTGGTTCCATCGTTGCCGGAAGCAATCCGGGATGCCCAGCCGGGCGAAGTGCGCCAAGTAAGCGCTCCCTGACGATCTACTCCGCGGCGACGGCGCGCTCGGCGGTCATGAAATAGCGGCGGCCGCTGGCGCGCTGGTTCTCGTAGATCGAGCCCTGATGCACGGCCGACGGCAAGGGCAGCCGTACCGGCACCGGCGCGAGCCGCGGTTCGAGCGTCGGCTCACCGGCCAGCAGCAGCTCATCGAATTTCTCGATGCCGTCCTTGAAGCCCAAGAGCGGCCAGGCATCGGCGGCGCGGTACTGGAACAAGAGAAAGCGCCGCTCGCGCCCGGAGAGGTTGGTCGCCGAACCATGCACGGCGCGCACGTGATGCACCGTCACCGATCCCGCTTTGCCGAGACACGGCATCGCGCGCGAAAAAATCGAGGTCGCCGCGCTGGGGATCGATCGCGCCGCAAAACCGCCCATCTCGTCCGTGATGGTCATAGACTGGCCCTTTGTGGCTGCCCGGCACGACAAGCATCGGCCCGTTCTCGCGATCGATATCGTCGAGCATGATGCCAACGGCCGCGAGATCGTCATTGGTGTGCGGATAGAAGGCCCAACCCTGGTGCCATTCGACCGGCGCGCCATATCCGGCCGATTTCATGTTGAGCTTGCCGGTATCGAACCGCACCGAGTCCCACAGCTCCTTCAGGATCGCGACGACCTTGCCGTTGCGGCTGGCGCGGAAATACGCCGGATCAATGAGATGCGGCGCCTTCAGCCGGCGGACGCGCGGCTCGTCGCGCGAATGCGTGTCTTCGAGATCGTAGACCTCATCATTCGCGGTGACCGCGGCGGCGTTGCGCACGAATTCGTCGGTGACGCGGCGCAATTCGTCGATCTCGGCCGGCGAGAACACATCCGGCACGACGATAAACCCGTCCCGCTCATAGGCGTCGCGCTGTGCAGCGGACAGCATCTGATCGGCCCTCCTCATTTCCTTGTCGGCAGGCCGGCGCGGCGCGCCAGCACCGCATGCACGGCGCCGACATCTTCGTCGGCATAGCCTTGCGCCTCGGCCTCGTCATAAAGCGGCGCGGCGGCGTCGAGCATCGGCGTTGCGACACCGAGCGCGCGGGCGAATTCGCCGATAATCGCGCTGTCCTTCTGCAACACATGCATCGTCGCGGTCGGCGGCGTGTAGACGCCCTTCGCCATCATCGGGCCGCGCAATTCGAAGATGCGCGAATTGCCGGCGCCGCTGCCGATCACTTCGAGGATGCGCTCGGGATCGAGCCCCGCCTTGGTGCCGAGCACGATTGCCTCCGCGGCCGCCGCGTTATGCACCGCAACGAGCAAATTGGCGACAAACTTCATGCGGCTGCCATTGCCGAAAGCACCGAGATAATGGCTGACCCGCGCGAAGCCGGCGAAGACGTCACGGCAACGCGCATAGGCCGCCTCGTCGCCGCTGCCATAGAGCGCGAGGTCGCGGGTGACGGCCTGCGCGCCGGTGCCGGAGAGCGGGCAATCGAGCAGGACGATACCGGCGGCGGCGAGCCGGTCGCACGCCCGCTCCTTCGCCTCGATCGGGAATGTGCTGAT
>VAZF01000295.1 GCA_005888425.1 Alphaproteobacteria bacterium | reverse complement strand
CTCGACAGATAAGGCTGCACGTCGATCAGCGGGTTGACGACGCTGTGGCAATTGGCCTGCAGCACGACGCTGAAGTCGCCGGCGCGCTCGGCCGCCACCCAGGGGCCGCTGGGCAGCACCTTTTGCGTGACCTTGACGCCGATCTTGCTCCATTCGTCGACAATCCAAATGCCGACATATTTGTAGGGCTGGTCGACATCGCGGTTGAGCAGTTCGAACGTTAGGTTCTCGGCGCCGGCCTCCTTCAACAGGCGCTTCGCCTCGGTGCGCGACTTGTCGATATCGGGCCAGAACCCGGCGACCTCGTGCAGCTGCTCGTTGCTCGGCGCCAGCGGATCGCCCGGGAAGATCAGGCTGCCGGCGGTGTGGACATCGGCGATCTTCGACAATGCCTGGGCGCCGTGCCAGCGGTCGATCGCCAATGTCAGGGCGCGCCGCACGCGCACATCGTCGAACGGCTTTACCTTCTCGTTGATCGTCACGACGCTGCCGCAGTTCCAATCGCTGTCCTGAAACGCGATCTGATCGCCGAGCGATTTCTTCAGATCGTCCCGGGCGGCGGGCGGCAGGCCGCGGAACTCGATGGCGGCCCGGTCGCTGCGCAAGGCGTCGATCCGCGTCGCCTGCTTCGGCGCGTAGATGCCGACGACCTCGTCGAGATAGGGCTTGTCCTTGAAATAGTAGTCGGGGTTGCGCACCCCTCTGATCGACTGCCCGATCTCGTAATTGGCCAATTTGAACGGGCCTGAGCCGAGGATATTGGTTTCGTACCAGTGCGGGTCCTTTTCCAGAACCTTCTTTTGGTAGATGAAGGCGTAAGGATCGGCGAGGGCCGGCAGGAAGGCGCTCGTCGCAAATTTGAGACGGATCACGACGGTCGAGGGATCGGGCGCCTCGATCTTGTCCACCATGTCGAAATCGCTGGAGCGCGGGCTCAACACGCCCTCTGGCGGGAAGGCGATCATCTGGAGGCTCTTCGCGACATCCTCGGCGGTCAGCGGGTCGCCATTGTGGAACTTGACGCCCTGCCGGATCTTGAACGTGTAGGTCTTGCCGTCATCGGCCGGTTTCGGCATTTCGGTGCAGAGATCGCACACGAAATCGGTCGTCGAGGACGGGTTGTCCGGATTGATCCGGATAAGGACGCTGTAATAGGGCGCGACCGAATGGATCGTGGCGTAGGTCGTCTCGCGATGCCCGTCGAAGGTCGGCGGCGCATCGGCCGGGATCAGGTAGGTCAGCGTGCCGCCGCGTTTCGGGGTATCCGCCGCGCCCGCCGGCGCCGCTGCGGCGAGCACCCCACCAAGCACCACCGCGCCAAACCGCCATCCGCCGGTCATCACTTCCTCCGCAACCGTCTCCGGGCGAAACCAAGCCTCTCTCGCCCGCCAACGCTAGCTGTCCCAAAGGATTACCTTTGCGGGGTGCTTCGAAGCGCCTCGCTGCGCTCGACCCATCCTCAGACAAACCGCACCCGCTATTTGTCGAGCCAGACCGTGGCGAGGTCCTGGTTGACGTAATGGCTCGGGTTGATCTTCCAGCCCTTCACATAAGCGCGGTAGGGCACGATGCGGTACCACCACAACAGAAAGATCGCATGCGCCTTGTCGTCGAGGACGTCCTTCTCGAACTGCCGCATCAAGCGGCGCTGCGCCGCGGGATCGGTCTCGGCGACCATCTTCTCGTAGAGGGCGATCTCGTCGGTATCTTCGTAGAACCCGAAATTCTGCGCCTCGACCGTGTACGGAAGGTAGCGCTGCACGTCGACCAGCGGATTCACGACGCTCTGGCAGTTGCCATAGACGGCGACCTCGAAATTGCCGGCCCGCATCGTATCGAACCAGGGGCCGGTCGGGACAACGCGCTGCGTCACCTTGAGCCCCACTTTGCTCCACTCATCGACCACCCATGAACCGTTGTACTTGTACGGCTGGTCGATATTGCGGTTGAGCAATTCGAAGCTGAGCCCCTCCTGCCCGGCTTCCTTCAAGAGGCGCTTGGCCTCGGTCCGCGATTTCTCGATATCGGGCATGTATCCGATGAGCTTCTCTAGTTCCTCCCTTGTCGCCGCGAGCGGCGAGCCCGGAAACACGATGCCGCCGACCGTGCGGACATTGGCGATCTTGGCGAGCGCCGGCGCGCCGTGCCAGCGGTCGATCGCCAAGGTCAGGGCGCGGCGCACCCGGACATCGTCGAACGGTTTCTTCCGGTGGTTCGGGATGACGAGCGTCCCGCAATTCCAGTCGCTCTCCTGCACGGTGAGCTGGTCGCCGAGCGCCGCCTTCAATTCGTCGCGCACTGAGGGCGGGAAGCCACGGAACTCGATCGCGGCGCGGTCGGCACGCAACGCGTCGAGGCGGGTCGCCTGCTTGTCGGCATAGATGCCGACAAAGCCGTCGAGATAGGGGAGGCCGGGCTGATAATAGTCGGGATTGCGTACGCCCCGGATCGACTGTCCGGTCTCGTAGGCTTCGAGCTTGAAGGGGCCGGAGCCCTGGATGTTCTTCTCGTACCAGTGCGGGTCCTTATCGAGGACAGCTTTCCGATAGATAAAGGCGAAGGGGTCGGCGAGCGCCGGCAGAAAGGCATTGGTCGCCTGCTTCAGGCGAAAGGTGACGGTGGAGGGGCCGGTCGCCTCGATATTGTCGATCATCGCGGCATAACCGGCACCGCGCGCGCTGATGATACCCTCGGGCGGAAACACGATCTTTTTCCAGCTCGCCGCGACATCCTCGGCGGAAAGAGGCGACCCGTCGTGGAACTTGACCCCCTGGCGGATCGCGAAGGTGTAGGTCTTGCCGCCGTCGGTGGGCTGCGGCATCGCCGTGCAGAGATCGCAGATAAAATCGGTCGTCGACGACGGGTTCTCGGGATTGGCGCGGATCAGATTGCTGTAGAACGGCGCGACCGAGTGCACGGTCGCGAAGCTGTTCTCACGATGGCCGTCGAAAGAAGGGGGCGCATCCGCCGGGATCAGGAAGGTCAGCACGCCGCCGCGGTTCGGAGTCTCGGCCGCGCCCGCGGGCTGCGCGGCGGCCAGCCATGCCAACCCGAAGATCGCAGCAATCCGAGTGAAGCGCCTCATCGGAGAGAGCCTCGGCTACTTATCGAGCCACACGGTTCCGAGATCCTGGTTCACGTAATGGCTCGGGCCGATCTTCCAGCCCTTGACGTAGGATTGGTACGGCACGATGCGCTGCCACCACAGCAGGAAGATGCCGTGCGCCTGTTCGTCGAGCACGTATTTCGCGAATTCGAGGAGCCGTGCCTTCTGCTTTGACTTGTCGAGCTCGCGCAGGAGCTCGTTGTACATCTTGACCTCTTTCTCGTCCTCGAAATTGCCGTAGTTCGACGCCGATACCGTATGCGGCAGGTATTTGCCGACATCGGCGAGCGGGTTGACGACATTCTGGCAATTGCCCTCGACGGTCACATCGAAATCCCCCGAGCGCTGCGCGGCAAACCACGGCCCGACCGGCAGCACCTTCTGGGTCGCCTTGACGCCGATCTTGCTCCAGTCGTCAACCGCCCAGATGCCGTAGTATTTGTACGGCTGATCCGTCGAGCGGTTGAGCAGCTCGAAGCTCAAATTCTCGGCGCCGGCTTCCTTCAACAGGCGCTTCGCTTCCGCCCGCGATTTTTCGATGTCGGGCCAATAGCCGGCGATCTGCTGCAGTTCTTCCTTGCTCGGCGCCAGCGGCGAGCCGGGGAAGGTGACACCGCCGACCGTACGCACCAGCGCGATCTTCGACAAATCCGGAGCGGTGTGCCAACGGTCGAGCGCGAGCGTCAGGGCCCGCCGCACGCGGGGGTCGTCGAACGGCTTCTTCTTGTGGTTCGGGGTGATCAGCCCGCCGCAATTCCAGTCGCTCGTCTGCACCGCGACCTTGTCGCCGAGCGCCTGCTTCAGCTCGTCGCGCACGGTCGGCGGAAAGCCGCGAAACTCGACCGCGGCGCGGTCGCTGCGGATCGCGTCGACCCGGGTCGCCTGCTTGTCGGCGAAGATGCCTTTGAAGCCATCGAGATAAGGGAGGCCCTGATGGTAGTAGTCCGGGTTGCGCGCCCCCTCGATCGACTGGCCGGTCTCGTAGGCGACAAACTTGAACGGCCCCGAGCCGTCGATATTCTTCTCGTACCAGTGGATATCCTTGTCGAGCTTTGCCTTGCTGTAGATCCAGGCATAGGGATCGGCGAGCGCCGGCAGGAACGCGTCGGTGGCGAATTTCAGCTTGAAGACGATGGTGGACGGATCGGGCGCCTCGATCTTGTCGACCATCATGAAATTGCTCTGGCGCGGGCTGACGACGCCCTCGGGCGGGAAGATGATCTTGTTCCAGGAGGCGAGGACGTCGGCGGCGGTGAGCGGCGTGCCGTCGTGGAACTTCACCCCTTGCCGGATCTTGAAGGTGTACGTCTTGCCGCCGTCCGTGGGCTGCGGCATCTCGGTGCACAGATCACAAACCAGGTCCGGGGATCCCGGATCCATCGGATTGGCGCGGATCAATGTGCTGTAGAACGGCGCCGCCGAATGAATGGTCGCGTAGGTCTCTTCGCGCTGCGCATCGAAGCTCGGCGGCGCGTCCGCCGGGATCATGAAGGTCAGAACCCCGCCGCGCTTCGGCGTCTCGTCCGCGGCGGCCGGCAATATCAGCATCGAACCGGCGACGAGGCTGACCAGGATCCGTAACGCGACCTGCATACCTTCCTCCCTGAAATTATCGTCGATGTCTCTGCCGAAGCTATTTGTCGAGCCAAATCGTGGCGAGGTCCTGATTGACAAAGTGGCTGGGGCTGATCTTCCAGCCCTTCACATATGACCGGTACGGAACGATCCGATACCAGAAGGTCAGCGGCAATTCGTGCGCTTGGGTGTCGATGACATATTTCTCGAATTCGCGCATCAAGAGCCGCTGTTTCGCCGGATCGGCTTCGCGCAGCATCTTTTGATAGAGCTCGATCTCGGCCGGGTCCTCGTAGCCGCCGTAGTTTTCCGTAAAGACGGTGTGCGGCAGGTATTTGCCGACATCGAGCACCGGATTGACGACGCTTTGGCAATTGGCCTCCATCGTCACGTCGAAATTGCCGGTGCGCATGCCGTCGAACCAAGGCCCGGTCGGCACGACCTTTTGCGTGACCTTAAGACCGATCTTGCTCCACTCATCGACCACAAAGGTGCCGATGTATTTGAAAGGCTGATCGACATCGCGGTTCAGCATCTCGAAGCTGAGGTTTTCCGCGCCGGCCTCTTTCAAGAGACGCTTTGCCTCGACGCGCGACTTTTCGATATCGGGCCAAAACCCGGCGAGCTGCTGCAGTTCCTCCTTGGTGGCCGCGAGCGGCGAGCCGGGGAACACAATCCCGGCGACCGTGCGCACGATCGCAATCTTCGACAGCGCCGGCGCCCCTTTCCACTGGTCGATCGCCAGCGACAGGGCGCGGCGTACCCGAACGTCGTCGAACGGCTTTCTCTTGTGATTGTAGGTAAGCAGGTTGCCGCAATTCCAGTCGCTCTCTTGGACGGCGATCTGGTCGCCCAGCTCCTTGACGAGCTGGTCGCGCGCCGAGGGCGGCTGGCTCCTGAACTCCATCGCGGCCCGGTCGGCGCGGATCGCATCGACGCGCGTCGCCAGCTTTGGCGCGTAGATCGCGGTGAAGCCGTCGAGATAGGGCAGACCCTTATGGTAGTAGTCGGGGTTCCGCTCGCCGGTGACGGATTGCCCGGTCTCGTAACCCACGAATTTGAAGGGGCCCGATCCGAGAATGTTCTTTTCGTACCAGTGCGGATCCTGGTCCAGAGCGGCTTTCTTGTAGATATAGGCGAATGGATCGGCGAGCGCCGGAAGAAAGGCGGTCGTGGCGAATTTGAGCCGGAACACGACTGTGCGCGGGTCCGGCGATTCGACCTTGTCCACCATCGTGTAGAAGGCTTGCCGGGCGCTGGTGACACCGGCCGGCGGACTGACGACGCGCTGCCAGCTCGCGGCGACATCGGCGGCAGTCAGCGGCGACCCATCATGAAATTTCACCCCGTCGCGGATTTTGAAGGTGTAGGTTTTGCCGTCATCGGTTGGCCGCGGCATCTCGGTGCAGAGGTCGCAGACAAAATCGCTGGTCGAAGACGGGTTTTCCGGGTTGATGCGAATGAGGACGCTGTAGAACGGCGCGGTCGCGTGCACCGTCGCAAAGGTCGCCTCACGATGACCGTCAAAGCTCGGCGGCGCGTCGGCCGGGATCAGATAGGTCAGGCTTCCGCCACGCTTTGGCGCCTCCTCGGCAGCGGTCGGCCACGTGAGAGCGAGCGCCGCAGCCAAAACGAACGCGCCGCGTATCGTCACCTTCATCCGTATGGTCCCCTCGCTCGCGGCTTCTATTTGTCGAGCCACAGCCGCGCCAGATCCTGATTGATGAAATGGGTGGGCGCGATCTTGAAGCCCTTGAGATAGGAGCGGTACGGCACGATGCGGTGCCACCACAAGGCCCAGATCTCATGCGCCTGTTCGTCGAGGACGTATTTCTCCAGCTGGCGCATCAACTCGCGCTGCCTCGCCGGATCGGCCTCGCGCAGCATCTTGTCGTAAAGCGCGACTTCGGCGGGGTCCTCGTAATGTCCGTAATTCTCGGCCGAAACCGAGGCCGGCAATACCTTCTGCACATCGAGCGGCGGGTTGACGATGCCCCAGCCGGGCGCCTCGACGACGACATCGAAATCGCCGTTGCGCATTGCATCGAACCACGGACCGGTCGGCACGACCTTCTGTGTCACCTTGAGACCCACTTTGCCCCATTGGTCGATCAGCCAGGCGGCGACGTATTTGTAAGGTTGATCGACATTGCGGTTGAGGAGCTCGAAGGCGAGCCCCTCGGCGCCGGCCTCCTGCAAGAGGCGCCTCGCCTCGGCGCGCGATTTCTCGATATCCGGCCAATAGCCGGCGATCTGCTGCAATTCCTCCTTTGTCGCCGCGAGCGGCGAGCCGGGGAAGACCATGCCGCCGACCGTCTGCACGATCGCGATCTTCGACAGCGACGGCGCGCCGCCCCAGCGGTCCACCGCCAGGCTCAAGGCGCGGCGCACGCGGGGATCGTCGAAGGGTTTTTTCTGGTGGTTTGGCGTTATCGCGCTGCCGACATCCCAAATGCCCTCTTGCGACATGATCTTATCGCCAAGCGCGCCGACCAGCTCGTCGCGCGCCGAGGGCGACATGCCGCGAAACTCGATCGCGGCGCGATCGCTGCGGATCGCGTCGATGCGGGTCGCCTGCTTGTCGGCATAGATCGCGGTAAAGCCGTCGAGATAGGGGAGCGCCGGGTCGTAGTAATCCGGGTTGCGCACGCCGGTGACGGATTGCCCGGTCTCGTAATGGGTGAATTTGAACGGGCCGGTGCCGAGAATGTTCTTCTCGTACCAGTGCGGATCCTTGTCGAGGATCGCCTTTTTGTAGATCCAGTTGAACGGGTTGGCGACCGACGGCAGGAAGGCGGCGGTCGGGAATTTGAGCCGGAAGAGGACCGTCGAGGCATCGGGCGTCTCGACCTTGTCAACCATCAGGAAATTGGCGACGCGCGCGCTCAAGACGCCCTCGGGCGGAAAGATGATCGCCCGAAATGTCGCCGCGACATCTTCGGCGGTCAGCGGCGAGCCGTCGTGAAATTTGACACCCTGGCGGATCTTGAAGGTGTAGGTCTTGCCGCCGTCGAGAGGCTGCGGCATCTCGGTGCAGAGATCGCAGGTGAAATCGGTCGTCGAGGCGGGATTGTCGGGGTTGACGCGGATCAGGAGGCTGTAGAAGGGCGCGCCACCATGCACGGTCGCAAAGGTGCTCTCCCGATGCGCGTCGAAGCTCGGTGGCGCGTCGGCCGGGATCAGGTAGGTCAGCGTGCCGCCGCGCTTCGGCGTCTCCTCGGCCGCGGCGGGCGAGGTGAGGGCGAGGACCACCGACAGTCTCCCGGCCCATTTGAGC
>VAZF01000735.1 GCA_005888425.1 Alphaproteobacteria bacterium | reverse complement strand
CGGCGTCAGATACGGGGCATTTCGGAAGGTCGCCGCGTCGCCCGTTTTCGCCCGCGCCGCGAGCCCGATGAGCACAGCGGCGAATTGATCGAGCGAGGCCTTGCTTTCCGTTTCGGTCGGCTCGATCAGCAAGGCGCCGTGCACGACGAGCGGGAAATACATCGTCATCGGGTGGAAGCCCTCGTCGATCAGCGCCTTCGCGAAATCGAGGGTCGTGAGCCCGGTGTCCTTCAGGAATTCGTCGTCGAACAACACCTCGTGCATGCAGATGCCGGGAAAGGCCGCGCTCAGAGCGCCGGATAATTTGACCCGCAGATAGTTGGCGTTGAGGACGGCGTCCTCGGCGACTTGTTTCAAGCCGTCCGCGCCGTGGCTCATCATGTAGGAGAGCGCGCGCACGAACATGCCCATCTGGCCGTGAAAGCCCTTGAGCCGCCCGATGGTGCCGGGCGCATCGCCGCTCGCATGCTCGACGAGATCGAAGCCCTTCGCGCCGTGCACGATCCACGGCAATGGCGCGTGCGCCGCGAGTTCCGCTGCCAAGACGACCGGCCCGCTTCCCGGGCCGCCGCCGCCATGCGGTGTCGAGAAGGTCTTGTGCAAATTGATGTGGAGCGCGTCGATCCCGAGCTCGGCCGGCCGCACGCGCCCGACGATCGCGTTGAAATTGGCGCCGTCGCAATAGAAGAACGCGCCGGCCGCATGCACCGCCTCGGCGATCTCGATGATCTGGTCTTCGAAGAGACCGCAGGTGTTCGGGTTCGTCAGCATCAATGCCGCGATATCGGGCCCGAGCTTCGCCTTCAATGCCGCGACATCGACGCGGCCGCGATCGTTGGCCGGGATCGACTCGACGCTGTAGCCGCAGGCCGCCGCCGTTGCCGGGTTTGTGCCATGGGCCGATTCCGGCACGAGGATGCGGCTGCGCTTGTCGCCGCGCGCTTCAAGAGCGGCGCGGATCGTCATGATGCCGCAGAGCTCGCCATGCGCGCCCGCAGCCGGCGACAATGCCACGGCCGGCATGCCGGTCAGCGTCTTCAGCCAATGAGCCAGCGTGTCGATCAATTCGAGCGCGCCCTGCACGGTCGACACCGGCTGGAGCGGGTGGATGTCGGCAAACCCGGCAAGCCGCGCCATCTTTTCGTTGAGGCGGGGGTTGTGCTTCATCGTGCAGGAGCCGAGCGGGTAAAGCCCGGTGTCGATGGCGTAATTCTTCTGCGACAGCCGCGTGAAATGGCGCACGATCTGCGGCTCGCTGAGCCCCCTCGATCTGCAGGCTGCGATTGCCGCTGATCGTGTGCACTGCGGACGTGTCGCCCGCCGCGGGATGGCCGCTCAGGGCCTGGCTCCATTCGTTCATCGCAGTGCCTCCGCGAGCCCGGCCGCCAATCGTTCGATGTCGTCGGCAGTGACGGTTTCGGTCGCGGCGACGAGCAGCAGATCGGCCAATTCGGCGCGCTCCGGGTAGAAGCGGCTGACCGGCACGCCGGCGAGAATACCGCGCGCCGCGAGCGTCTCGACGACCGGCGCCGCCGGCTTCGACAGCCGCAGCGCGAATTCGTTGAAGAAGCTCTGATTGACGAGCTTGACGCCGCGCACCTTCGCGAGACGCTCGGCGGCGCTGACCGCCGTCGCATGATTGAGCCGCGCGAGCCGCGTCAGCCCGGCTTCGCCGAGCAGCGACAGATGGATCGTAAAGGCGAGGGCGCACAACCCGGAATTCGTGCAGATGTTGCTCGTCGCCTTTTCGCGGCGGATGTGCTGCTCGCGCGTCGAGAGCGTCAGCACCCAGCCGCGCCGTCCCTCGGCATCGGCGGTCTCGCCGACGAGCCGACCCGGCATCTGCCGCACGAATTTCTCACGGCTGGCGAACAGCCCGACATAGGGGCCGCCGAAATTGAGCGCGTTGCCAAACGACTGGCCCTCGGCGGCAACGATGTCGGCGCCCATCTCGCCGGGCGGCGTGACCGCGCCCAGTGACAGAATCTCGGTGACCATGACGACGAGCAGCGCGCCCTTTTGATGGCAGATCTGCGCGAGCGGGGCGTAGTCGCGGATCTCGCCGTAGAAATCGGGGTTCTGCACGACGACGCAGGCGGTGTCGCCATCGATAAGCCTGCCAAGATCTTCGCCGCCGCCCGGCGCCGGATCCTGCGCCGCAATTTTCTCGCCGGAGAACCGCGCATAGGTCTCGCAAACCGCGCGGTAATGCGGATGCAGCCCGCCCGACAGCACGGCCTTGTTGCGCCGTGTGATGCGGCCCGCCATCGCGACTGCCTCGGCGCAGGCGGTGGCGCCGTCATAGAGCGAGGCGTTGGCGACCTCCATCCCGGTCAACAGCGCGACCTGCGTCTGAAACTCGAACAGGTACTGCAGTGTCCCTTGCGCCAGCTCGGGCTGGTACGGGGTGTAGGAGGTCAGGAACTCGCCGCGCTGGATCAGGTGATCGCCCGCGGCCGGCACGTGATGGCGATAGCTGCCGGCGCCGAGAAAGAACGGCACGATGCCGGCAACCATATTCTTCGCCGCCATCGCGCCGAGGCGCCGCTCGACCTCCCCCGCGCCCATCGCGTCGGCGTTGACCTTGGCCGGATCGGCGACGATGTCGTCATTGACCGCGACAACCTCGCCCGATACCGGCGCATAGACCTCGCTCGCCGCCTTTGCGGATTCGACGACCGCCGCCTCCTTGCCTTGCTCGACCTGCCGCCCGAGCTCCGGCAATTCGACATAGACGACATCGCCTAATTGCGACTGCGCGTAATCGGTGATGCCGATGACGGCGACATCGCCCTCCTGGCGCACCCATTCATGGTCTTTTGTGAAGCGAACCGCGCTCATGCTGAAGCTCCTGTCGGGCGGTAATAGCGTGTCGGGACAAAGGGCAATCGCGAGACATGCGCCGGCCGCGCGACCTCGCGCACGATCAGCGACAGC
>VAZF01000734.1 GCA_005888425.1 Alphaproteobacteria bacterium | reverse complement strand
ACCGCGCGGCGAACCGTCGAGATCTGTAACCAGAAAGGATTGCATGCCCGCGCCGCCGCCCGCTTTGTCAAGACGGCCGCGCAATTCGACGCCGATATCTGGGTGCGCAAGAACGGCACCGCGGTCTCCGGGCGTTCGATCATGGGGCTGATGATGTTGGCCGCCGCCTCGGGCGCCGTCGTCGAGATTTCCGCGACCGGACCCGACGCCGCGACAGCGGTCGAAACGCTGGCGCGGCTGATCGAATGCAAGTTTGATGAGGACTGACGAGACGCCCGGGACCGCCATCGCCAAAGAACACAAGCTCAAAGGCATCGGCGTCTCGCCCGGGATCGCCATCGGACTTGCCTATATCGGCGATCGCGGCGAATTACCGGTCAGCGAAAGCCGCATCGACGAAGCGCAGATCGAGCACGAGCGGGCGCGCTTTGCCGAGGCGGTCTCGACCTCGATCAAACAGCTGCGCAAATTGAAGACGCGGGCGATGGCGCTCCCCGGCTCGGCGGCGGACGAGATCGGCTCGGTGCTCGACGCGCATCTCGCGATGCTGGCCAATTCGCGCCTGATCCGCGGTGTCAACCGGCGGATCGGCCGCTCGCGGATCAATGCCGAACGCGCCATCCAGCTGGAGCTCGACGAGATCGGCGAGACCTTCTCGGCGATGGAGGACGACTATCTCGCGGCGCGGATCGACGATATCCGCGTCGTCGGCGCGCGGCTCATCCGCAACCTCTTGAAGAAGCCCTATGTCGCCTATTCGAGTTTGAGCGGCGGCGCGATCATCCTCGCCGAGGAGGTGACCCCAGCGGACACCGCGCTGATGGACCCACGCCGCATCGGCGGCTTTGCTACCGAGTATGGCGGGCGCGAGGGCCACACCGCGATCATGGCAAGGGCGCTCGGCCTACCCGCCGTCTTGGGCATTCCCGGGCTCCTCGACCACGCCCGGGCCGAGGCGCCGGTTATCGTCGACGGCACCGAGGGCGCGATCATTCTCGATCCCGCGCCGGAGACGGTCCGCTCCTACAAGGCACGGCAGCAGGAGGTGGCGCGCGAGCGTCGCCTTCTGAATCGGCTGCGGCGCCTGCCGGCGGTGACGCGCGACGGGGTCGAGATCGAACTGCACGCCAATGTCGAGCTGCCCGTCGAGGTCGAGCAGGCGCTGGCCAATGGCGCCGTGGGGCTCGGCCTCGTGCGCACCGAATTCCTGTACATGAACCGCGAGGACCTGCCGGGCGAGGACGAGCAGTACAGTTTCTTCGCCGCGCTCGTCAGCGGCATGGAAGGCCGACCGGTCACGCTGCGCACCTTCGATATCGGCGGCGACAAGCTCCCCGAGGCCCTCGCCGGATATGCGGCGAGCGATATCGCCAATCCCGCGCTCGGACTGCGTGCGATCCGGTTATCGTTGCGCGACCGACGGCTGCTCGATGTGCAATTGGCGGCGATGCTGCGTGCCGCCGCCCGTGGGCCGGTTCGGATCATGCTGCCGATGGTCTCGACAGTCAGCGAGGTCCGCCGCGCTCGCGAAGCGATGGAGCAGGTGTCGCGGCGGTTGCGGCGGCGCGGCGTGCGCATCCCGGATGAACTGCCGCCGCTCGGTGCCATGGTCGAAGTGCCGGCGGCGGCGTTGGCCGCCGATGCACTCGCGGCCGAAGCCGATTTCTTTGCGATCGGCACGAACGACCTCGTGCAATACACGTTGGCGGTCGATCGCAGCGATGAAACGGTCGCCGACCTTTACAATCCGCTGCACCCCGCTGTGCTGCGCCTTATCCAATTTGCGGTCGAGGCGGCAGCGCGGCGCGACATCCCGATCAGCATCTGCGGCGAAATCGCCGGCGACCCGCGCTATGCCGCGCTGCTTCTCGGGCTCGGGCTGCGGCAGTTGTCGATGTCGCCGCGCAACATCCCGCGGGTCAAGCAGCGCATCCCCGACCCGGAGCAAGTGGCTGTGCTGCTCGACGATTTCAACGCGACGGTCTGGGCAACAATCGGGGTGGGCTGAGCCGCAGCGCCGTGGTCGAGAATTTGGTGGTTCAGTCGATCAGCCGCCTGATCTTTACCCGGTCGCCGGTATTGGCCAGACCGCATTCTTCGGTTTGATCCGGGCAGCCCTCGACCGGTTTTTCGATTGCCATTCCGGACGCGACCTCGACGTTGTTTCCGGCGGCGACCTCGACCTCGAATTCGTGGTCGCACACTTCGCAATGCCTGACTTCGGTTGGCATGGCTCAATCTCCTCTCGAGGTTTGCGGTCCCA
>VAZF01000294.1 GCA_005888425.1 Alphaproteobacteria bacterium | reverse complement strand
CGCGCTGAAGCTGCACACCTTGCGAGAGACCCGGATTGAGCTCGCAGCCGACCGCACGGACGAGGTCAGGTGGGCAACCCTCCTGATCCTTGGGCTCCTAACACAACTCGCGATCGCCTCGGTGCATCTGGAGACCCCGCGGCCGCAGATTGCCGCCTTAACGATTTTCTCGATAACCGCGATTATTGGGCTCGGCCTCGTCGCGATCGAGGAACGCCCATTTTCGCCGCCTCTCGACGTCAAGCCCTCGCCGCTGGAGGACGTCGTCCATGAGGTCCCGGCGAGCTGAGCTGTCCGGGTGCTGACCCCTTTTCACCAGGCGTGTCGCCCGAATCAGCCCGACGCCGGCCCTTGAGTTCACTTTACGTTCTTGACATCGTGACAAGTACGCCCATATGGCGTTAAGAGCATCGATCCGAGGAGGTTTTGTATGGGGAACACCTAGGGTCTATATGCGAGTATCGTAGCATTAATGTTCTAATAAATTGCGCTGATTGTGGCAAACGTGTCGCTGTTTTCTCGCTGTTTCGCCACTGTTTTCCGCTGTTATACGCCGCTGTGTTTCGGCGAAGAAGCGAACCGAATCAGAAGCTTGCGCTGGCCGGATGCGAAATTCCGCCGTTAACAGCGGCGCAGAGGCGCCCTCCGCGCCAGAGCTACTGCGCCGCCGCGGCCGTGGCGCGCATCGCGCGGCGCAGTTCCGGGGTGTCGTTGCGGCCGGACAGAAAGGCCTTGATGTTGCGGGTTGCCTGGCGGAGGCGCTGCCGGTTCTCGACCAGCGCGATGCGGACAAACCCCTCGCCATATTCGCCAAAACCGGAGCCGGGTGAGACGGCGACATTGGCGCGCTCCAGCAGCAGCTTCGAAAACCCGAGGCTGCCGAGATTGCGAAACTCTTCGGGGATCGGCGCCCAGGCGAACATCGTCCCGCCCGGCGCCGGAATGTCCCAACCAGCCTGATGCAGCCCATCCATCAGCACATCGCGCCGCGCCTTGTAGCGCTCGCGGATCTCGGCGATGCAATCCTGCGGTCCGTTCAGCGCCGCGGTCGCGGCGACCTGGATCGGCGTAAAGGCGCCGTAATCGAGATAGGATTTGACGCGCCCCAACGCCCCGATGAGCTTGGCATTCCCGACCGCAAACCCGATCCGCCAGCCGGCCATCGAATAGGTCTTGCTGAGCGAGGTGAACTCGACCGCGATGTCGCGCGCCCCCGGCACTTCGAGGATAGAGGGCGGCGGCTTCCCGTCGAAATAGATCTCGGCATAGGCGAGATCGGACAGCACATAGATGCCCTGATGGCGGCAGAAATCGACGACCTCGGCGTAGAAATCGAGATCGACGGTCTGCGCCGTCGGGTTGGCCGGAAAATTCAGCACGACCGCCAGCGGCGCCGGGATCGAGTGCTGCACCGCCTTTTTCAATTCGGCGAGGAAATCGACATCCGGTCCGACCGGCACATGCCGCACCGAGGCGCCCGCCATGATGAATCCAAACGAATGGATCGGGTAGCACGGGTTGGGCACCAGGATCGTGTCGCCCGGCGCGGTGATCGCCTGCGCCAAGTTCGCGAACCCTTCCTTCGAGCCCAAGGTCACGATGATCTCGCGCTCGGGGTCGAGCTCGACATTAAAGCGGCGCGCGTAATAGGCGGCATAGGCGCGCCTGAGCCCGGGAATCCCGCGCGAGGTCGAATAGCCGTGCGTCTTCGGGTTCTGCACCGCCTCGACCAGCTTGGCGACGATATGCGGCGGCGTCGGCCCGTCGGGGTTGCCCATGCCGAGGTCGATGACGTCGCGGCCCTGCGCGCGGGCCTGCGCCTTCAGCGTATTGACCTCCGCGAACACGTAGGGCGGCAGGCGCTTGATGCGATAGAACTCTTCGGGCATGCGCGGCTTCGCTGCGATATCGGGTTGCGGCCAGTCTACGGGGGCATCGTCCGGTTTGCGAGAGCTAGACGCCTCCTGGCCCACTTTAATGCGCAAAATCTCCCGGAAAAGCCCGCCGCTGTTGATCTGCACCGCGGTCGCCGCACGATGTTCGATGATTCCCGTCGGCGCCGATTCGAAAATGCTGTCCAAATTCCGGCCGCGGCTCATCGCACAGACCTTCGCCGACGATCTGGTTCAATGTTTGCCCGGCTTGCGCCAATAGCTTCAGCGACTTGCGTTCAAACGGATCGGCCATTTCCGCCATACCTACCCCGCTCCTAGATGGAGATCATGATAACGCCTCCCTTACGGGAATGCTTTTGGATGCAAAGCCCCGCAGGCGGGGAGAGGGACAGGGTGAGGGGGCTGTGTTTCTTCGCCCCCGCCGATCGGGCCTCTTCAACCCTGACGACAAATTCACCTGAATCCGGCCTGAATTTTCAGGTGACGGAGATCCGGCCCGGCAATCGCCGGTTGGGCCTATCCGCTCGCCAGAGCGTCCGCGCCCTCGATGCGCTGCGCCAGGGCGGCGGCGAGAAACCGGTCGATGTCGCCGTCGAGCACCGCGCCGGTATTGCCGGTTTCAACCCCCGTCCGCAGGTCCTTCACCATCTGGTAGGGCTGCAGCACGTAGGACCGGATCTGGTGGCCCCAGCCGATATCGGTCTTGGCTGCATTCATCGCCTCGACCTTGGCTTCGCGCGCCTGCAACTCGCGCTCGTAAAGCCGGGCGCGCAGCATCGAAAAGGCATGCGCCCGGTTCTGGTGCTGCGATCTTTCGCTTTGACATTGAACCACGATGCCGCTCGGCATGTGGGTGATGCGGATCGCGCTGTCGGTCTTGTTGACGTGCTGCCCGCCGGCTCCGGAGGCGCGATAGGTGTCGATGCGCAGATCCTTGTCCTGGATCTCGATTTCGATCTTCTCGTCGATGACCGGATAGACCCAGACCGAGGCGAAGCTGGTATGGCGCCGGGCGGCCGAATCGAACGGCGAGATGCGCACGAGGCGGTGGACGCCGCTTTCGGTCTTCAGCCAGCCATAGGCATCGACCCCGCTGACCTTGACCGTCGCCGATTTGATGCCGGCGCCTTCACCGGCGCTCTCTTCGAGCCACTCGACCTTGTAGCCGTGGTCCTCCGCCCATCGCACATACATGCGCAGCAGCATCTCGGCCCAGTCCTGCGCCTCGGTGCCGCCGGCTCCGGCGTGGACTTCGAGGTAGCAATCATTGCCATCGGCCTCGCCCGACAACAGGCTCTCGACCTCGCGCTTGCGCGCTTCTTCGCGCAATTTTTCGAGATTGGCCTCCGCCTCGGCGACAATCGCCCGATCGCCCTCGGCGTCGCCGAGCTCGATCAAGCCGACGGCGTCATCGACCTCGCGCTCGATGCGGCGATAGCCCTCGATCGCGCGGTCGAGCCGCGTGCGCTCGCGCAACAATGATTGCGCCGCCGACGGGTCGTCCCAGAGCTTGGGATCTTCCGCCTTGGCATTCAGCTCGGCGAGGCGCCGGTTGGCTGCCTCCCAGTCAAAGATGCCTCCTCAGCAGCGCCAGCGACTTTTTGATGTCGTTGGCGGCCGCCTGCATTTCAGCGCGCATCGTCTCAATCCTTAGAAAGGCGAACTTTAGTAGAGCCCGCCGGTTCCGCTGGCGGGGGTCGCGCGGACCGGTACGCGCGCGGTGACACCCTGCACGACCTCGTCGCCTGGAGGCAGACGCCCGCGATCCTTGCCAGGCTCCGTGCCGGCCTTGTAGCCCGCCAGGATGCCGGGCTGACCGGGGCCCGCCGGCTCGCCGGTTTCCGGATTGACCCGCACCATCTGGACGCCGGGCGGGGTGCGGAACTCGGTCGGCGGCGCATCCTTCAGCGCGACCAGCATGAAATCGCGGAAGATCGGCGCGGCGAGGTGCCCGCCGGTCTCGTCGGAGCCGAGAAAGGCCGGATCGTCATAACCGACATAAACGCCGGCCGCGAGATCGGGCGAGAAGCCAACAAACCACGCATCCTGCCAATCGTTGGTCGTCCCGGTCTTGCCGGCGAGCGGCTTCCCCACGGGCTTCACCGCGGTGCCGGTGCCGCGCTGCACGACCCCCTCCAGCATCTCGACCATCTGGAAGGTCGAGACCGGGTCGGAGATCTGCTCGCGCGTGTCCGGGATCACCGGCATGGCCTGATGATTCCACTCGATGTTTGTACAGCCCTCGCAAGGCCGCTGGTCGGCCTTGAAGATCGTCTTGCCGTCGCGGCCCTGCACGCGGTCGATGAGGGTCGGCGTGATGCGCTTTCCGCCATTGTCGAGCATCGCATAGGCCGCCGTGTGCCGGAGCGGCGTTGTCTCGCCGGCGCCGAGCGACATCGCATAGAGCCGCGGCATGTGGTCCATGATGCCGAATTTCTCGATGGTCTCGCCGATCGCCTCCATGCCGACCGTCTCGGCGAGGCGCGCTGTCACCGTATTGAGCGACAGTTCGAGCGCGAGGCGCAGCGGCGTCGGGCCGCGGAACTTGTTGCTGTTGTAGTTGCCCGGTGTCCAGAGCGGCATGCCCTCGCCCTGACTGATCGCGACCGGCCCATCCTCGACCACGGTCGAGGGCGTAAAGCCGTGCTCGAGCGCGGTCAGATAGACAAAGGGCTTGATCGACGAGCCCGGCTGCCGCTTGGCTTGCGTCGCGCGGTTGAACTGGCTGATCTCAAAGCTGAAGCCGCCGCTCATCGCCAGCACCCGCCCGGTATGCGGGTCCATCGCGACGATTGCGCCGGAAACTTCCGGGATCTGGCAAAGATTGTAGAGCGCGCCCGCCCGCGCCGCCGGCTTCGCCGCCGCTTGCGTGATGCCGGGTTTGGCGCTCTCCTTCAGCGGCTCGACGAGAACGAGATCGCCCGGCTTCGCGACATCGGCAGCGTTGCGCGGCAAGCCGCCGAGCGTCCCGTCATCGTTGAGCGGCCGCGCCCAGCGCATCTGCGCGAACGGAATGCGCCCGGTCTCGCCGTCCTTCAGCCCGATCTCGGCGCCGTCATTATCGGCGCGCAATACGACCGCGAGCTGCCAGCCAGCGGTCGCAGCGCCCGGCGTCAGCGGTTCGGCCGCGAGCCGGGCCGCCCAGTTCGCGCCGGGATCGATATGGCCGACGGCGCCGCGCCAGCCGCCATGACCGCGGTCATAGGCGATAAGCCCGTCGCGCAAGGCCTTGTCGGCCGCCGCCTGCAATTTGCCATCCATGCTCGTGCGGACCGAGAGACCCGACTCGTAGAGTCCTTTCTCGCCATAGCGGGCGAGCAGCTCGCGCCGCACCTCTTCCGCGAAATAGGGGCCATTGACGATTTCCGCCTCTTCGCGCTTGCGCGTGGCGATCGGTTCGGCCCGGGCCGCCTGGATTTCCTTTTCGGGCGCGGCGCCGTCCTCGGCGATCCGATCGAGCACCCAGTCGCGGCGAACCTTCGCCTGCTGCGGATAACGGCCGGGATTGTAATTGTTGGGCGCCTTCGGCAGCCCGGCGAGGAACGCCGCCTCGCCGAGGGTCAATTCGTCGAGCGATTTGTTGAAGTAGATCAGCGCCGCCGCCTCGACCCCGTAGGCACCCGAGCCGAGATAAATCTCGTTCAGGTACAGCTCGAGGATGCGGTCTTTGGAAAGCGCCTCCTCGATCCGGGTCGCCAGCAGGACCTCCTTGATCTTGCGCGACATTGTCAGCTCGTTGGACAGCAGCATGTTCTTGGCAACCTGCTGCGTGATCGTCGAGGCGCCGACCGGCCGGCGCTTGCTGTGCCAGCGCCCGAGATCGGTCAGCGCGGCCCGGAGCATCGAGACCGGGTCGACCCCGCGATGGCTGTAGAAGTTCTTGTCCTCGGCCGACAGAAAGGCCTGGATGACCTTCTTGGGGATCGCGCCGATCGGCATAAAAACCCGGCGCTCGGTCGAATACTCGGCCAACAGCCGCCCGTCGCCGGCATGCACCCGCGTCGTAATCGGCGGCTCATAATGCGCCAACTGCTGGTAATCGGGCAGGTCGCGCCCGAAATACCAAATCGTCAGCCCGACCATGGCGCCACCGCCGATGGCGAGCAGAACAAGGCAAACAAAGAAAACGCGAACGAGCTTAATGATGATGCGCAACAGCGCATACTCCCCTGCCGCTGGCGCGGTCCGCCCCCTGTCGGCGGCGCTTCTTATGCGCCAACACTTTGGCCATTCCAAGGCCGATTTGGTTGAACCCGATCCAAATAGCCGCGCCAATGGCGCGGAAGGGGCGGCGCGCTGGGCCAGGAGATTGGCGGCGATCCGCCCTTTTCGGGCCATGCCCCAAGGCTCGGGACGAAATCATTGTGGCCGCGGGTTTTGGCCGGTAAATTGCACCCGCGAAATCCGCCGACCGGGCGGGCTGCCCGGCGGTGTTGCGGCACAACCCTGCCATGCCGGCAAGTTTCTTGCCGCCGCGCCGGGTCGCAACGCCGGGCGAACTGATCGTATGAACCTCCAGCCGGGCTGTTTGCCGCCGCGCCGATGACCGAATTCCGCGACGCACCGATGTCAAACGCCACCGGCTTCCCATCCCATAGGACCGCGCCGGCGGCCGCTCGCGAAGCGGCCGCGGCAGCGCGTCCCGGAGTTTCGTTTAAATGGCAAAGCGCATGCTCATCGACGCTGCCCACCCCGAGGAGACTCGGGTGGTGGTGCTCAGCGGCAACCGACTCGAAGAGTTCGATTTCGAGTCGTCCACCAAGAAGCAGGTAAAAGGCAACATCTACCTTGCGAAGGTAACGCGGGTCGAACCGTCGCTGCAGGCCGCCTTTGTCGATTATGGCGGCAACCGGCACGGCTTCCTCGCCTTCAGCGAAATCCATCCGGACTATTACCGCATCCCGGTCAGCGACCGGTCGGGTCGCAACGGCGAGGCGGCAAAGCCGTCCGGCCGCGGCGCGGCGAATGGCGGCGACGATGCCGGCGTGCCGCTCGCGGCGGCGCTGCCCGAACCGGTGCCGGTGCCGGAGGCTGGCTCGGGGGAGGAGGACACGTCTCCGGAGGAAGAGCGAGCCCCAGAGCGCCCGTCCGACAGCGAACACGCGGAGCCCCACTACGGCGAACATGCCGAGCGCCACGAGGGCGAAGCCACGCCGACATCTGAACCGGGACAAGATTTCCATGCGGCGGTGACCGACGCGGCGCCGGCGACCGATTGGAGCGCGCCGCTCCCACCAGCCGAGCCCGCCCCCGAGCACTCGGAGGGATCGGAACACTACCAGGAGCCGGAACCGACGCTCGCCGCCTGGCAGGAGGACTGGCAGCCGCCGCCCACCGGGCCAGTCCAGCACGAAACCGCCTCTCACGACAGCAACCAAGCCACGGTTTTGTGGGATGAGGCGCACGCCGATGGTGTCGGCAGCCAGGGTTCGGAACCGGGGTCGATTGCGTTACGCGCCGCCCAAGAATCCGTCGTCTCGGCCGAGATCGCCGACACGCCGGTGAATGGCGATGCGGCGGAGCCCGTGAGGGGCACCGTCGAGACACTCGGCGGCGATGAGGTCGAAGAGGTCGAGGAGGCCGACGCGGAGCGGCGGCGGCGCTACTCCGTCCGCCACTACAAGATCCAGGAGGTCATCAAGCGCCGCCAGATCATGCTCGTGCAGGTCGCCAAGGAAGAGCGCGGCAACAAGGGCGCGGCGCTGACGACCTATCTCTCGCTCGCTGGGCGCTACTGCGTGCTGATGCCGAATACCGGTCGCGGCGGCGGCGTCTCGCGCAAGATCACGAGTCTCAGCGATCGCCGGCGGCTGAAGGAAATCCTCGAAGAGCTCGAGATCCCCGAGGGGATGGGCGTCATCGTCCGCACCGCCGGTTCCGAGCGGTCCAAGGCCGAGATCAAGCGCGACTACGAATACCTGCTGCGGCTGTGGAACGAGATCCGCGACCTGACGCTCAAATCGACCGCGCCGGCCCTGATCTACGAAGAGGGCAATCTGATCAAGCGCGCGATCCGCGATCTTTATTCGCGCGACATCGACGAGGTGCAGGTCGAAGGCGAGGAGGGCTACCGCACCGCCAAGGCATTCATGCGGACGCTGATGCCGAGCCATGCGAAGCGCGTACAGCCTTATCGCGATCCGCAGGTCGGGTTGTTTCACCGCTTCCAGGTCGAGAGCCAGATCGACGCGATCCACTCGCCGGTCGCGCAATTGCGCTCGGGCGGCTACGTCGTCATCAACCAGACCGAGGCGCTGGTCGCGATCGACGTCAATTCCGGCCGCTCGACGCGCGAGCGCAATATCGAAGAGACCGCGCTGCGCACCAATCTCGAAGCCGCCGACGAGATCGGGCGCCAGCTGCGCTTGCGCGATCTGGCCGGGCTGATCGTCATCGATTTCATCGATATGGAGGAGCACCGCAACCAGGGCGCGGTCGAGCGGCGGCTGAAAGAGGCGTTGAAGAACGACCGGGCGCGCATCCAGGTCGGCCGCATCAGCCCCTTCGGATTGCTTGAAATGTCGCGGCAGCGGCTTCGCCCGTCGCTGACCGAGGCCTCGACGCAACCTTGCCCGCATTGCGGCGGCACCGGCTTTATCCGCTCGGTTGAATCCACAGCGCTCTATGTCCTCCGCTCGATCGAGGAGGAGGGGATCCGCCGGCGTTCGGCGGAGATCTGCATCTATGTGCCGACCACCGTGGCGCTCTACATGCTGAACCAGAAGCGCGAGTCGCTGGCGCAGATCGAGGCGCGCTACGGCATCAAGGTCGTGGTGGCGCGGGACGATTCCCTAATCCCGCCGAGCTTCCGTCTCGAGCGTCTGCGCGCCTACGGCGCCGGCGAGGCGCCGACGCTGCCGCGGTCGATCCAGGCCCCCGCTATCGAGGATGAAGACGAAGAGGCGGACGAGACGGAAGAGGCCGAAATCGAAGCTGCGCCGCCGCGCGCCAATGGCGCGGACGCGGCGGGCGAGCCCGAGACCGACGAGGAACGCGGCCGCCGACGTCGTCGTCGCCGTCGCCGCCGTTCGGATGAAGGGCGTGAGGGCCGTCCGGCTCCCGCCGCCGCTCGCGAACCGAAAGAACCTGCCGAGCCGACGGAGAGCCGCGAGGCGCACGGCTCCGGCGAGGAAGAGCGCGACAGCGACGAACGCCGGCGCCGGCGGCGCGGCCGGCGCGGCGGCCGGATCCGCGGTCGTCGCGAGGAGGCGGCCGACACGCGCAGTCCGCATGTCGCCGCCGAGACGATCGAGATCGTCCCGAGTGGCGAAGGCGAACGCGTCTCCGAGGAAATCTCCGCCGAAAGTCTGCGCCCGTGGGCCGGCGATTCCGGCGTTGAGACCGCGAGCCTCGCGCCGCTGGCCGGCGAGGCCTTCGAGCCTCGGCATGCTTCGCTGTCCGACCGGGAGCATGAGCCAGAAATCCCGGCCGCTCCGGCCGCCGAAGCCGAAGAGGGCGTTCCGTTTGTCGGCGAAACCGAGCGGGCGCTCGAACAAGCTGCCGCCGCCTCGGAGACCGCCGCGACGTCCCACCACGAAGCGCCGTCGCACCACGAAGCGCCGTCTTACTCGGCGCCGGGTACTCCCAATGAGGAGGTGTTGACGGTCA
>VAZF01000293.1 GCA_005888425.1 Alphaproteobacteria bacterium | reverse complement strand
TGGGGCATCGCGCTCAGCTATGCCGAGCAGCCCGAACCCGGCGGCCTCGCGCAGGCTTTCCTGATCGGCCGCGACTTCATCGGCAAAGGCCCGGCGGCGCTCGTTCTCGGCGACAACATCTTTTATGGCGGTGGCCTCTCGGGACTGTTGCAGCACGCGGCGCGCCCGCGCCTGGGCGCGACCGTCTTCGCCTATCAGGTGCGCAACCCCGAGACCTATGGCGTCATCGAATTCGACGCGGCCGGGAAGGCCGTCGCGATCGAGGAGAAGCCGGCGCGGCCGCGCTCGCATTGGGCCGTCACCGGCCTTTATTTTTACGACAACGAGGTCGTCGACATCGCGCGCGGGCTGAAGCCTTCGGCGCGGGGCGAGCTCGAAATCACCGATCTCAACAATGTCTATCTCCGGCGCGGCAGCTTGCAGGTCGAAAAGCTCGGCCGCGGCTATGCCTGGTTCGACACCGGCACGCATGAAGATCTGCTTGGCGCCGGCGAATATGTCCGCACGATCGAGATGCGGCAGGGGCTCAAGGTCGCCTGCGTCGAGGAGGTCGCCTACAATATGGGCTATATCGACCGCGACCAATTGCTCGCCGAGGCGCGCCGTTTCGGCAAAAATGACTATGGGCGCTATCTGGCGAACCTCCTGGAATAGAGGCGGCGCCAGCACCACGAGAGGGATGAGGGAATGAGCGGTACCGGCTTTGCCTACCCCAATTTGTTCGGCAAGACATTGCCGGCGCCGGCGCCGCGCTGGGCCGGCAACGCCAAATACAATTTCATCGGCGGCCACAACGACCGCACGCTGATCCCGGTTGAGGGGCTCATCGAGGCGACCGCGGCGGTATTGCGCCGCGAGGGGCCCGAGCTAGCGCTCTACGGGATGGGACTGGGGCCACAAGGCTATCCGGGCCTGCGCAGGTTTGTCGCCGACAAGGTCAAGCGCTGGCGTGGCATCGACGCCGGGCCCGACGATGTCCTGATCACCCAGGGCTCGGGCCAGGCGATCGACCTCGTCAACGCGGTGCTGCTCGAGCCGGGCGATACGGTGATCCTCGAAGAGTTCACCTATCAGGGCTACCTGAACAATTTGCGTCGGCTGGGCGTCAAAATGGTTGCCGCGCCGCTCGACGAAGACGGCATCCGGCTCGGCACGCTGCCGGCCTGCAATTCGCCGATGTGATTTCGGTTGATCAGCGCGACGGTTTCGGGGCGCAGGATGCGCGCGCCGTTCAGCTCGCCGCCATGCAACAGCATCTGCAGAAACCTGAGATAATCGCCCGCGGTCGAGTAAAGGGTGCCGCCGCCGGAATAAAATTCGGGCTCGGCCGCGAATTCGAAGGATGTCGTCGTCAGCGTGCCGTCAGCCTGGGCGGGCGTCCTCGCCGATCTGAAAAAGCAGGGCACGACGCCGAAATACATCTGCACGACGGCGACGATCCAGAACCCGACCGGCAGCATCATGCCGCTCGACCGGCGGCATCAATTGCTGGGGCTGGCGCGCGACTACGGCGTGCCGATCTTCGAGGATGAGTGTTATTCCGATTTGACCTGGGGCGGCATGCAGGCGCCGCCGGCGCTCTATTCATTGGACCCGCAGCGGGTCATCCACATCGGCTCGTTCTCGAAGACCCTGTCGCCGGCATTGCGGCTCGGCTACGTCCTCTGCGATTGGGAGTTCATGAGCCGCATGATCGCGATCAAGACCGAGCGCTTCAGCCACACCGGCGCGCTCGAACAGATGGTCGTCGCGGAATATTTCTCGAAACATTTCCAGCCGCATGTCGACAAGCTCGCCGGCACACTGAAGGAAAAGCTCGACACGATGGTCGAAGCGGTCGAGCGCGAATTCGGCACCGCGGTCGAGCCGTGGCTGCCAAAAGGCGGGATTTATTTGTGGATGAAATTGCCCGACCAGGTCGATGTGCGAAAGCTCGTGCAGCCGGCATTGAAGGCCGGCATCGCCTTTAACCCAGGCCCGGAATGGGCGGTCGACGGCAACGCGGCAAAATCCCGGCTGCGCCTCTGCTTCGCGCTGACGACCAAGGAGGAGATCCGCGACGGCGTCGCCGCCTTCGCCAAGGTCTGCTACGAGGAGTTCGGCATCCCCGAGCAGAGCGGCAATGTCCGTCACACCGCGTCGCGCGCGAGCTCGTAATAGCACTCCGCGCATGCAACCCTTCATTCGCGTCCCGGCGAAAGCCGGGACCCATCCATCTACGCCTGAGACGGTCGACAAATGGGTCCCGGCTTTCGCCGGGACGACGGTTTTAGATACGTCGGCGGGATCGAGATGACGACCGCAGTGAAGGAGCGGATCGATCGGGCGTTGCGCGATGCGGTCGAGGCACGCGAGGTGCCCGGCATCGTCGCGCTCGCGGCGAGCGATCGGGGTGTCCTCTACGAGGGCGCGTTCGGGATGCGCGATCTCGACGCCGGCGGCGCGATGACGCTCGGCACCCTGTTCCGCGTCGCCTCGATGACAAAGGCGATCACCTCGGTCGCCGCGATGCAGCTCGTCGAGCAAGACAAAATCGGCCTCGACGATCCCGTGCCGGATATCGATCCGGCGCTCGCCCGGCCGCAGCTTTTGGACGGGGTCGATGCCGCCGGCCAGCCGAGATTGCGGCCGGCCGAGCGCGCGATCACATTGCGCCATCTCCTGACCCACACCGCCGGCTTCACCTATGACTGGTCGAACCCGAACACGGCGCGTTATGCGGAGCTGACCGGCCTCCCGCCGACCTCGAGCGGAAAGCTCGCGGCATTAGGCCAGCCGCTTGCTTTCGAGCCCGGCGAGCGGTGGGAATACGGGATCAACATCGATTGGGTGGGCCGCATCGTCGAGGCCCTCAGCGGCAAAACGCTCGACACTTATCTGCGCGAGCATGTCTGTGGGCCGCTCGGCATGGACGACACCGGCTTTGCCCCGACCGGGGAGCAGCGCTCCCGGCTCGCGACCGTGCATCAGCGGCAGGCTGACGGCACGCTGACGACGACATCCTTCGAATTCGCGGCCGAGCCCGAATTTTATTCCGGCGGCGGCACCCTTTACTCGACCGCGGGCGATTATCTCAGGTTTCTGCAGATGCTGTTGCATGGCGGCGAGCTGAACGGCGCGCGCATCCTGCGCCCCGAAACCGTCGCGCTGATCAACCGAAATCACATCGGCGAATTGCAGGCCGGCAGCGTGCCGAGCCGGATGCCGGAGCGCGCGCATCGTTTTGAATTGTTCCCGAACATGCCGGTACGCTGGGGGCTCGCCTACATGCTGAACCTGCAGCCCGGGCCCCACGGCCGCAGCGCGATGAGCGGCAGCTGGGCCGGCATCTTCAACAGCTATTACTGGCTCGATCCGGCGCGCCGTGTCGCCGGCGTGATCCTCGCGCAATTCTTGCCCTTCGCCGATCCTGCAATGCTGCGCCTCCATGGGGAGTTCGAGCGCGGCGTCTACGCGCTCCTCGAAGCGCGCTGAAGATGGGAGTCTTTCACTTTCTGCGGCATGGGGAGCACGGGCTGTTAGGCAAGGTGCTCGCCGGGCGCATGCCGGGGGTCGGCATGACCGAGCGCGGCCGCGCCGAGATCGCGTCGCAAGCCGAGCGTCTCGCGCGCGAGAAGATCGCCGCGATCTACGCCAGCCCGCTGCAGCGCACCCGCGAGACCGCCGAGATCGTCTCCGCGCGGCTCAGTCTCTCGATCGAGTTTCGCGACGATCTCTTGGAGCTCGATTTCGGCGAATGGACCGGCGCGACCTTTGATGCGATCCGCGCCGACCCGCGCTGGCAGGCCTGGAGCACGCAGCGCAGCCTCGCCGCGATCCCCGGCGGCGAGAGCATGCGCGCCGTGCAGCAGCGCATCGTCGCGGCGATGATCGAGCTTAACGAGCGGCATCTGCACGAGACCGTCGTTCTGGTCAGCCACGGCGACGTGATCCGCTGCGTGCTGCTGTTCGCGCTCGGCATGCCGCTGGATTTCTACAACCGCATCGAGATCGGCCAGGGCTCGATCAGCACGATCCAGATACACCCCGGCGGAATCCGCGTCCTCGCCGTCAGCGAGCGCCCCCGCCTCTAGCGAAAGAGTGCGCGAGGGCGGCGGTGGCAGCGGCTGTGCCGGTCTCATAAGCGCCGTGCGCGGTCGAGAAGAAGTTGAGCGAGCAGGCTTCGCCGGCGAAGAACAGCCGGTCATCGACCGGCATGGCAAGCTTGGCGCGGTCGCCGGAGTGACCGGGCAGCGCGTAGGAATAGGAGCCGCGGGCGAATTCGTCCCGCCGCCAGAACGACGCCCTCAGCGGCCGCAAGTTGCGGCGCACATCGCTTCCCAACAGCCCGGCCAGTTCGTCGATCGCGAACGCCGCCATCGCGTCAATCCCGTCGCGCTCGAGCCCGGCGGCAAAGCGTCCGCCGAAAAAGCAGTAGATGCGCGGCCGCCCCATCGGCCGGATCTGATAGCTCATCGTCTCGCGCCGCCGGGTCGAGCCGATCAGATAGCGCTCGGAGATGTCCTCGCCGCCCTCGAAGTGGAAAAACAGTTTGTCGGCAAGGCCGAGCGGTAGCCCATGCGCCGCCGCCAGCTTGTCGGGGAGCGGCGGGTCGAAGACGAGCCGCTCCTCGGCAATGATCGCGCTCGGCACGGCGATGATGACGCGTTTCGCGCGGACCGTGCCGCGATTTGTTTCTATCGCCAGCATCGCGCCGCGATGATCGATGCGCGTCGCCTGCGTGCCGTACGCGATCGGAAGCCCGTCGGCGAGCGCCTCGAACAGCCGGCCGTACCCGCGCGTGAGGCGCCAATTGATGCCGCTGTCTTCGTAACGGTCGTTGTCCTTGGCCGATAGTTGATCGAGCTCGACGGCATTGCCCCAGGTGCTCGTCGCGTCCAACAGAGCGTTCCACCTCCCGCCGGGCGTGAGCGCGGCCGAGCAGGGCGAATCCTCAGGGAGCTGCGCGAGGCGGTGCACCGCCCAGTAGAAGGCCTCGCGCTCGGCGATCCAATCAGCCTCGGCCGCTAAACTCTCGCCGCTATAGCGCAATCGCGTCGTCCAGTCCGGCCGCCGCTCGTTGATCCCGAACCCAAGCTGTTTCGCCAACGCGGCGAGCACGTTGCGGTCGGCCGAATGCAGCCACTCGCACCCCAAATCCATCGGGATGCCATCAGCCTCGACGGTCCAGGCGCGGCCGCCGGGGCGCTCGCGCGCTTCGAGCACGAGCACCGAGACGCCGCTATCCGCGGCGAGACGGCGCGCCGCGGCAATGCCGGCCGCGCCGGCGCCGATCACCGCGACATCCACCTCGGACGGAAGGCTTGTCATAGCTCGCTCGTTAACAACCCTCTCCGCCCTTCAGGGCGGAGAGGGAGGGACCCGTCGCGAAGCGGCGGGAGGGTGAGGTAGGCCTATCGGCGAGCGCTCTGGAATCCCCCACCTCACCCCGCCCCTCTCCGCCCGCTGGGGCGGAGAGGGAGATCACTGTCCATCAGCCGCTGACCGGCTTGGTGTATTCGCTGTCGCTGACGTGCTCGCCCCAGGCGGTGCCTTCGCCCTTTTCGCCCGCCTCCGACAGCGCGAGATGCGCGAAGAGCCGGTCGGGCGCGGCGCCGTGCCAATGCATCGTATTGGGCGGGATATTGACGATGTCGCCGGGATTGATCGCCTGCGGCGGCTGCCCCTGGAAGCAGATGCGGCCGACCCCGGTCAGGCAATAGAGCGTCTGCCCGACCGGATGGGCGTGCCAGGCGGTGCGCGCCCCCGGCGTGAAGGTCACGACCGAGCCGCCGAGCCGCGACGGCGAATTCGCGGTGATGACCGGGTCCTGGAACACGGTGCCCGTGAAGGTGTCGGGCGAACCCTGCTTTGTCGTGCGCTCTCCGGCGCGAACCACTCCGGCTTTGACGGGCATCGGCTTTCTCCTTGCTGGGTGATGGCGTGAGTTTATAACCCAGGCGATGAAGAGCAACACCGGCACGATCCGGGCCGGCATCGGCGGCTGGGTGTTCCCGCCGTGGCGCGGCGCGTTCTACCCCGCCGGGCTGCGCCAGGCCGAGGAGCTCTCCTATGCCAGCCGGCACGTCACGGCAATCGAGATCAACGGCACGTTTTATCGGACGCAGACGCCGGCGACCTTTGCGAAATGGCGTGACGAGACGCCGGACGGTTTCGTCTTTTCGCTGAAGGGGCCGCGCTATGTGACGCAGCGCAGCGGCAGCCTCGCCGAGACTGGTCCCAGCATCGAGCGCTTCCTTGGCAGCGGCCTCGCCGAATTGGGCGACAAGCTCGGGCCGTTGTTATGGCAATTCGCGCCGTTCAAGGCATTCGACGCCGACGATTTTGCGGCGTTTCTGAAACTGTTGCCAAACGAGATCGGCGGCCGCGCGCTGCGCCACGTCGTCGAGGTGCGGCATCAGAGCTTTCGCTCGCCGGCCTTCTTCGATCTGCTGCGCGAATACCGGATCGCGGCCGCGCTCGTCGATGACGAAAAGCATCCGGCCTTCGACGAATTGACCGGCGATTTCGTGTATCTCCGTTTGCGGCGCTGCGTCGAACAGGAGCCGGCGGGCTATCCCCCGGCGGCGCTCGACAGTTGGGCCGATCGCGCCAAGGGCTGGGCCTCGGAGGGCCGCGACGTCTTTCTCTATTTCATCAATGGCGCCAAGGTGCGCGCCCCCGCCGCCGCGCAAGCCTTCCTTCAGCGCCTATCGACCTAGCTCAGAACCGCTCCGCCCGGAATGGCGACGGATCAACAAAGGGCGCGTCGCCGGTCATCATCTCGGCCAGCAGCCGTCCCGTCGTCGGGCCCAAGGTGAAGCCTTGATGGGCATGACCAAAAGCGCCCCATAGATGGGGCTGCGACGGGATCCGGCCGATAATCGGCAGCATGTCGGGGGTGCAGGGCCGGACGCCCATCCAGGGTGCCGGTTCCACCGCGTCGCCCAGCGGAAAGATGCTGCGGGCGATCGGTTCGGCACGGGCGAGCTGGACCGGTGATGGCTGGGCCGCGCCGCGCGCGAATTCGGCGCCGGTCGTCAGGCGAATGCCCTGCCGCATCGGCGCCAGCAAGAAGCCGTTCGATGCCACCGGGCGGGTCAGTCCGGCGTTGCCCCGCGGCTTGAAATGCAGATGGTAGCCGCGCTTGCCGAAGAGCGGCGGCATATAGCCGAAACGCCTGCTGACGCCACCGGACCAGATGCCGAGCGCGACGATCGCGTCTTCCGCCTCCACGACCGAACCATCATCCGCCGTGACGCGCCAGCCCGCACCATTGCGCCGCAGGGTTGTCGCGTCCCCGATCGCGAACTGCCCGCCGAGCCGCTCGAACAGCGCGGCGTAGCTCAGCGTCAGCGCGTGCGGATCGTTGACCGCGTAGGGATCGGTCCAATGTAGCGCGCCGATGAAGCCGTTGCTGAGATGCGGTTCCATCTCGGCAAGTTTGGCCGGCGTGAGCGCGACGGAATTGACACCGAAATCGCGCGCCCGTTCGGCCTTGGCGAGGTCGGCCTCGAGCGTCGCCGCGTCGTTGTAAGCCCGGATAAAGCCGACGGGCCGCAGCAGCGCGGTCGAACCCGCCTCCTCGGCAAGCGTCTCATGCTCCCCGGCGCAGGTCGCGATCAACGTGATCCACTGCGCCGTGATCTCGGCATAGCGGCGGGGTTCCGAGTTGCGCCAATAGGCGAACAATGGCCGAGCGAGGCCCGGCAGCGCCGACAGGTGGTAATAGGCGTCGACCGAACGGTTGCGCGCGATGCGCCGCAACTCGGCGACCGAACGGGGAAACGGGTGCGGAAAAACCGCCTCGCGCTGCACGAGCCCGCCATTGCCGTAAGAGGTTTCCTCGCCCGGGTGCCGCCGGTCGATCATCACGACCTGCCTGCCGCGCTTTTGCAGATGCACCGCGACCGAAACGCCGACCATGCCGGCGCCGAGAACCACCACATCGGCCTGCAATGTGCTCATTCCGCTGCGATGCGCTTCTTCGGTTTCGCCCGGCCCCCGGCTGCGAGCCGCGCGGTGTCTAGGCCCCATCTGATCAAACGGACCGAGCGGTTTTCATCAGGTCGCATTCGCGCGCTTAGTCCGTATCGAAATCGGCCCAGATCTCGGCCGGTATGCGCGCCAACCGATCACGAATGTCTTCGCGGATGACGGGCGGCTTGGCACCGTTCGGGATATCGCCTTTACTTGATATTACCCAAACGCCGGTACGTCCGCGGACCTCCTGACCTCTGCTGACCTTGAATACATCGCCCTTTCGGTAAGCCACTTCTGGACGCGCATTCAGGATCGCCGTCAAGCGCTGCGGTTCGAGCTCATCGCCGCTGAAGCGCAGGCTCGCATAGGTCTGCAGCGTTCCGGGTTCAGGTTTTTTCATAGACGTTGCCGATCGGGACATTCGATTCATCTGTTACCGTGCCGTCGTCCCATATGGTGATGCGCTCCGTGGCGCCGAGTTTTGCATCGCGTTTTATCTTATGGATGGCTTCGCGAAGCTGCTGCCGGCTTAGGCCAAGTTGGGTCGCGACGCCTGCTGTTGGATTACCAGGATTACTCCAAATTCTCCGGGGCATTGCCTCATTCGGCCGCGTGCGCGCGGCGTTTGGCGGGTTTGGGCCAGCGGGCGGCGGCGAGCGGCAAGACTTCGTCGATCAGGCGGCGGGTCTGCGCCATCATTTCGTCATCGCCCTTGGCGGCGGGACGCAGGATGAATTTCGACACGCCCGCCGCGACGTAGTCGGCGATCTTTTCGACGATCGCCTCGGCGTCGCCGATCGCGAAATAATCCTGGGGATCACGGCCGGTGCGCTTCCGGTACGCCTCGAACAGCGCCCCCAATGCCGGATCGTCCACCCGCCCAAACCGGAACGGGATGCCGGCGCCGTAATGATCCTCGTCGATCGTGCGGCCCTCCTCGGCGGCGGCTGTCTTGATCGCGGCGACGACCTTCTTGGCCTGCTCCGGCGTCTCGGGGCCGGCCTGCCAGCCCGTGCCGAGGCGCGCGGTGCGCCGTATCGCCGCCTCGGACGAGCCGCCGATCCACATCGGCAGATCCGGCTGCACCGG
>VAZF01000742.1 GCA_005888425.1 Alphaproteobacteria bacterium | reverse complement strand
CGCGTCGAGGACTTCCGACCGGGTCAAGATCTGCGGCAGGACGTTCGCCGTGCCGGAGCGGTCGTAGAGCAGATAGAGCGGCACGCCGCTGCGCCCGAATTTCTGCAGCCAGGCCGTGATCTCGGGGTCCTGCCGCGTCCAGTCGCCCTTCAGCGCAACGATCCGATGCTCGGCAAAGGCCTGCCGCACCGCCGCCGTATCAAGCGTCGCGTGCTCGTTGACGAGACAGGTGATGCACCAGGCCGCGGTCAGAT
>VAZF01000741.1 GCA_005888425.1 Alphaproteobacteria bacterium | reverse complement strand
GAGCGAGACCGATGCCGAGCATGAGAAAGATCGCCAGAGCCAGCGGCGCGGGCGCGAGCAAGGCAAAGCCGAGGGCGGCTCCCATAAAGGGGGCGGTGCAAGGGGTCGCGACGATCGTTGCGAGGATGCCGGTCGCAAAGGCGCCGCCGAGCCCCTCTCGGCCGGCGAACCGTCCGCCAACACCAGTGAGGCCAAAGCCGAAATCGGCGACGCCGGAGAGGCTCAGCCCCATGGCAAACAGCAGATAGGCGAGCAGGCCGACAACGACCGGCGACTGCAGCTGGAAGCCCCAGCCGATCGCCGATCCGCCGGAGCGCAGCATCAACAGGGCGCCGCCCAACGCCACGAAGCTGAGAATGACGCCGGCCGCATAGGCAGCAGCATGATGATGCGCGGCGCGATCACCGATACCGGCGAGGCTGACGAGCTTTAGCGACAACACCGGAAAGACGCAGGGCATCAGGTTCAAGACGATGCCGCCGAGCAGCGCAAACAGCAGCGCCTGCCACCACGCGATCTCGGCAGAGCTCTCCTCGGCCGAGATCGCGGCGGCGGGTGTTGCGTGCAGCGACACCGCCTGCTCGCCGCCTTTCGCTCCCCGCAGCACGAGAACGCCGTCGAGTGATTTCGGCACGATCGCGGCCGGGGTGTTCGCGCGCTGCAGCAGCAGCTCAAAGCCACTGCCGCGACGCTGTAATTTCGGCTCGGCCGCGGCGTCGACGACATTCGCATCGAAGGGGAAGAAGACGGCGCTCGGCTGTTCGATCCCCGAGAAGGCGGCCTCCGGCAGCATCAGCCGCAGCTGATCTTTCGTTACGCCAAAGCCCGCCTCGAACGCCGCCGGCTTTGGGAGACGGCTGCGGGCTGCGGCGAACAGGCCGGTTGCCGCCGGGTCGGGCGCGGCCGCGGCGACGGGCAGCGCAAGCGCCAGCTGCGCGTCGCCCGGGATGCAGATATCGGAGCAGACGAGCCATGAGGCCACCGCCTCCAGATGTGCTGCCGCGCCCAGCTTCACGTCCTGGCCAATAGACGATGTCGCCGGCATTAAACCCGGCCGGCAAGGTCCAGGCGATCTCGGTCGGCAGGCCGGAATCGCCGGGGTTGCGCCAGTAAGTGTGCCAGCCCGGCGCTATATCGAGATGCAGGTCGATCCACAGCGTCGCCCCTGGGGCGACCGCGGAGAGTTCGGATACGAGCCGCGCCGTCACGGGATGCGGGTCGGTGGCGGACCCGGCCGATGCCGGCAGCCCGGCCGCCAACGCAATCGCGAAAACGGCAGCGAACCGAACCGCCTGTCGCGCCAGATACCGGAGACCGAGACGTGCCATTACCGGCAAGATCATAGCAGAAATTGCGGCATTCCGGCGGCCGGCGCCGGCCGGAATGGCCGCGAGAGGCGCGGTGCGCTATCCTTTGTGGGCACTCGCAGCGGGAGAGGGCCATGGCAAGTCCGCGCACCCTGGCCGTCGATATCGGCGGCACCGGCGTGAAGCTCGCTCTGCTCGACGATAAGGGCCGCATTATCGGCAAGAGCCTCCGCGTGCCGACCCCGATGCCGCCGGTGGCGCCCGAGGCGCTCGCGGCCACGATCGATGCCGCTGCCGCGCCGCTTGGGCAGTTCGACCGCGCCTCGGTCGGGTTTCCGGGCATGGTGCGCAACGGGCGGGTGCTGACCGCGCCGCATCTCGGCACCGAAGTCTGGGCCGGCTTCGACCTGCAGCAGGTATTGGCCGAGCGCTGGAAAAAGCCGGTGCGGGTCATGAACGACGCCGACGTGCAGGGGTTCGGCGCGATCAAAGGTCGAGGGGTCGAAATGGTGCTGACGCTCGGGACTGGCGCCGGCACGGCGCTCTTCGAGGACGGGCGGGTCCTGCCGCATCTCGAACTCGCGCATCATCCGATCCACGGCAAAAAGACCTATGACGAATATATCGGCAACGCCGCGCTCGACCGAAAAGGCCACAAGACATGGAACAAGCGCGTCGAGCGGGCCATCGGCATCCTGCGCCGGGTCGTCAATTTCGATCATCTCTATCTCGGCGGCGGCAATGCGAAGCACATCCCATTTCCGCTGCCGTCCGATGTGACGATCGTGCCGAACACCGATGGGCTGACCGGCGGCATCGCGCTGTGGCGGGGCGAGGCCGAAACCTCGAGCCCGTTACGTAAGCGCAGCAAGACGGCAAAGCGCAAAAACGCCAAACCGAGGACAGGCCCGCGTTCGATGGGCGCGCCTGGCCCGGCTCGCCTTGCGGGCGCCCGGCGCGGCGATCCGCCGCAAGATCCCGGCCGTTAATCCGGCGGGACTGGACAGGTTCGGAAAGCTATAGAGGCGCCGGGCGGCCCAGGGCCGCCATGCGCGGGGGAGGTGGGGGGCCTTGCTGACGCGGCGCGTTTTGCCGGCCGGGCTGCTGCTCGGAATGACGCTGATCATCGCATCCTGCGCGGCGCCATCCGCGGGACCGAGAGCCTCGGCAGTGCGGGGAGCGACGCGCATATCCCGCTCTATGCGCGCGTGCCCTACCAGCCCTTTTCGCGCGAGGCGGCGATCCAGATTGCCTATCGCGAATGGCGCGCCTTTGGT
>VAZF01000746.1 GCA_005888425.1 Alphaproteobacteria bacterium | reverse complement strand
CAACATCCTGCAGCGCCGGCCGAGCGTCGCGGCCCCGGCCGGCGAGGTCAGGTTCGGCGCGTTCCGCTTCCATCTCGCGCGCAGCGAATTGTTCCGCGGCGACGATGCGGTTCACCTGACGACCGCCGAGACCGGTATCTTGTCGATCCTGGCGCAGCAGGCAGGGCAGCCGGTATCGCGTGAGGAGCTGTCGCAATCGGCGGGGTTCAGCGGCAACATCCGGAATGTCGATGTGCAGATGACGCGGCTGCGGCGCAAACTCGAGAGCGATCCGCGCTATCCGCGCTATCTGCAGACCGTTCGCGGCACCGGTTATGTCCTCAAGCCGGAGTGACAGCCTGCCGGCATTGCCGGCCGAGCCGCGCGCGCTGACCTCGCCGGCCGCGGCGGACGGCTTCGAGATCCGTCAGCGCGGCTGGGCCAAGCGGCTCTTGCCGCAAACGACGTTTGGCCGCTCGCTGCTGCTGATCGTCATCCCGCTGGTGCTGGTGCAGATGATCGCCGCCTGGATCTTCTACGACCGGCATTGGGAGACCGTGTCGTACCGGCTGTCGGCCGATGTCGCCGGCGAGATCGCGATGGTCATCGATGCGGTCGAGCCGACGGCTTCCGATCCGGAGCTGAGCGGGCAACTGCGGCACGCCTCCGACATGACCGAGCTCGACTTTACGTTCAGAAGCGGCGGGCTGTTGCCGGAAGCGGGCCCGGCGAGCGGCACGACGTTGGAAAAGCAGCTCAGCCGCGCGCTGACCCGGCGCGTGCAGCGGCCGTTCCGCATCGACGATGTCGGCTGCGAGCGTTGCGTGCTTGTCGATGTGCAGCTCGACGCCGGCGTGCTGAGCGTGAACATCCCGCGCGGCCGGCTCTTCACCGCGACGACCTATATTTTCATTTTGTGGATGGTCGGTTCGTCACTGGTGTTGCTGGCGATCGCGACGGTCTTTCTGCGCAACCAGGTGAAATCGCTGCGCCGCCTCGCCGCTGCCGCCGAGGAGTTCGGCAAGGGACGGCCGGTATCGTTCACCAAGCCCGAGGGCGCGCTCGAAGTGCGGCAGGCCGGCGCCGCCTTTCTGCGCATGCGCGAGCGGATCGACCGCCAGATCCGCCAGCGCACCGAAATGCTGGCCGGCGTGTCGCACGATCTGCGCACGCCCTTGACCCGGATGAAGCTGGCGCTGGCGTTGATCGGCGAGAACTCCAGCGTCGCGGAACTCAAATCCGATGTCGCCGAGATGGAGCGCCTCGTCAATGTGTATCTCGATTTCGCG
>VAZF01000749.1 GCA_005888425.1 Alphaproteobacteria bacterium | reverse complement strand
ACAGCCCATGGTCGTCATGCTCGCGAAAATGCATGTAGTAGTCGCGATCGGACAGCTCGACTGCTGGGATTGGCCACAAGCGCGAGCCGTTCACAAGCCATCCATCTGAACTGACGAGGCCGATCGCCCGCGCCTGCGGCAGGTTCTTGAGTCGGTCGAACAGGAAAACGTGTATCGCCTCCGTACCCATCATCCGGCGGAACTCGTCGGCGTTGCTGATCCCGGCGGCCAATACCTTGGCTTGCACCTCCTGCAGAACGAGATCGATGACCTGGATCGAGCGCGCGGTCTGCTCGCCGAGCACGAGGCTGAGCTTGTCGGTCTCGTCGGTCGTGTGCGCCAGCGTGTCGGCGTAGCGATCCCAGATCACGAGCGCGGCGCCGCCGAGCGTGATGCCGATCAGCAGAAACCCGGTCAGGGAGAGGCGGCGGCTGGTACGCGAGAGCCGTTTCGGCACACCCAGCAATGACGACTCCGTTTGAAATGCCCGCACTTCTGCCGGCATTCCGGCAATCTGTGCTGAATTCGACTTAATCCCCACCGGGTAAAGATTTGGTCAATTCCGCTCGATAGGCGGCCTAAAGAGCGCCTCCCCGGTGCTCGACGGTTGCCGCCGCCGCCGGATCCCAATTTTCGGCCGGCCGGGTGAGCGCCAGGCCGTTGAAAGCGCCGCGAGCTGAGACGCGCGCTCAGCGCGCCGAGCGGAACGGCCGCAGCATCATCGTCGTCAGCGGCTGCCGGCGGCGGCGTTTGGTCTTGGCCCGGCCCGGCAGGCGGGGAACGCGCTTTGTTACCAACCGGGCGCCCTCGGCCGCCATGACGAGCTTTATGGTGCGGCTGTGGAACGCCTCCATGCCGGGGCGGTGCGCGATCGAGACAACCGTCGTCCCGGCAAGCTCCTTGTCGAACAGGGTCATCATCGATTGCTGGGTCTCCTCGTCGAGCGCCGAGGTTGCCTCGTCCATGAACACCCAGTCGGGCCTGTGTAGCAGGAGTCGGCAGAAGCCGAGGCGCTGCTGTTCGCCGACGCTCAGCACCCGGTCCCAGCGTTCGCGTTCGTCGAGCCGGTCGAGGAGATGCTCGAGATGGCAGGGCAAATACGGCCGCTGCGGCATGAACATCATGCAGCGACGCTCGGGGACGATGATCCGCCCGGCGCCCCACGGCCACAACCCGGCGATCGCGCGAAACAGCGTGCTCTTGCCGCTGCCCGAAGGTCCCATCAGCAGCACGCGCTCGCCCTTGGCGATTCGCGAGTTGGCGTCGTCGATGACGATGTTGCCCTCGATTGTCGTCAGCTGCAGGTTCTCGAAATCGAGCTCCTCCTCGCGCCCTTCGGCGGCACAGTCGGACAACACGATGGTCGTCACCTCGCCCGATTCATGCGTCGCCTCGCCGCTCGAATTGAGCGCGTCCTCGAATTCCAGCAGCCGCTCGACATGCGAGCGCCACTCGGCGATCCGCGGATAATTGTCGACAAAATAGTTGAGCGAGTTCTGCACCTGCCCAAAGGCGGCGGTGATCTGCATCAAGACGCCCAGCGTGATCGCGCCGGCGAAGAAGCGCGGGCTCGCGACCAGCGTCGGGTAGACGATGCCGACCGTCGCGTAAAAGCTGGTCAGCCACATCAGCCGCCGCTGCGCCCGCATGAGCCCGATGGTCGAGCTCATGACATCGCCGAAATAGCGGGCGAGCGTTCGGTTCTCGTCGCGCTCGCCGCGGATCATCGCGACGGCCTCGCTGTTCTCGCGCAGCCGCACGAGCGAGAAGCGGTAATCGGCCTCGGTCGCGTTCTGCCGCATATTGGCGGTGACGATCGGCTTGCCGACAAAAAAGGTCAGCGCCGAGCCCACCCCCGCATAGAGCAGCGCCGCGAACACCATATAGCCCGGGATCTCGAAATTCTGCCCCATCAGCGTGACCTCGAGCGCGCCCGAGACCGTCCACAGAATGCCGATGAAGGAGGCGAGGGTGACCGCCTTTTCGAAAAAGCCGAGCGAGAACTCGACCGCCTTCTCGGTCGCGTGCTTGACGTTCTCCGAGATGCGCTGGTCCGGGTTGTCGATGCCGCTGCCGATAAAGGTCAGCTGGTAGTGCAGCCCGTCAGCGAGCCACTGCTCGACGAGCTTCGCGTTCAGCCACTTCCGCCAGCGCAGCTGCAGCAGCTGCTTGACATAGGTCTGGTAGACCGCGACCCCCATCGTCGCCGCGCAGAGCAGCGCAAAAAGGCCCATCTGATAGAGAAAGGCGTCCCAGTCGCGCCCCTCGAGCGCGTTGAAGAAATCGCGGTTCCAGATGTTAAGGCGAACGGCGAAAGCGATCTGCAATAGCGTCAGGCCGATGACGCCGCCCGTCA
>VAZF01000292.1 GCA_005888425.1 Alphaproteobacteria bacterium | reverse complement strand
GGCAGATCGGGCTTGACGCTGGGGCGGGCGATCTCTAACTCGCCACTCGCCCCCCTTTCCCCGGTTTGAGAAAGCCCGCGCCGATGGCCGCTTACCAGTACATCTACGTCATGAAAGGCCTCGGCAAGACCTATCCCGGCGGCCGCGAGGTGCTCAGGGACATTCGGCTGTCCTTTCTGCCGGGCGCGAAGATCGGCGTCTTAGGCCTCAACGGCGCCGGCAAATCGACCCTCTTGCGCATCATGGCCGGCCAAGAGCGCGACTTTGTCGGGGAGGCCTGGGCCGCGGAGGGCGTGCGCGTCGGCTATCTGCCGCAGGAACCGGTGCTCGATCCCGACAAGGACGTCGCCGGCAATGTCACGGAGGGGCTCGCCGAGACAAAGGCGCTCCTCGAACGCTTCGAGGCGGTCAGCGCCCGCTTCGCCGAGGATCTGTCGCCCGAGGAGATGGAGGCGCTGATCGCCGAGCAGGGCGAATTGCAGGAAAAGATCGACCAGGCCGACGCATGGGAATTGGACCGCACCGTCGAGATCGCGATGGATGCGCTGCGCTGCCCGCCGGGCGAGGCCTCGGTCGATACCTTGTCAGGCGGCGAGCGGCGCCGCGTTGCGCTGTGCCGCCTTTTGTTGCAGCGTCCCGACCTCCTGCTGCTCGACGAGCCGACCAACCATCTCGACGCCGAGTCGGTGGCTTGGCTGCAGCGCTTTCTGAAGGATTATCCCGGCACCGTCGTCACGGTGACGCATGACCGCTATTTCCTCGACGAGGTCGCCGGCTGGATCCTCGAATTGGACCGCGGCCACGGCATCCCCTACGAGGGCAATTATTCCGGCTGGCTCGAGCAGAAGCAGGCGCGGCTCGAAACCGAGGGCAGGCAGGAAGAGGCGCGCCGTCGCACCCTGGAGCGCGAATTGGAATGGGTGCGGCAGAGCCCGCGCGCCCGCCAGGCGAAGAGCAAGGCGCGCATCTCTGCCTATGACGCGCTCGTCGCGCAAAGCCGCGAGAAGGCTCCCGAGACGGCGCAGATCGTCCTGCCACCGGGGCCGCGGCTCGGCGATCTCGTCGTCGAGGCGGCGCATGTCAGGAAAGGGTTTGGCAACCACCTCCTGATCGAGGATCTGAATTTCCGGCTGCCGCCCGGCGGCATTGTCGGCATCATCGGTCCGAACGGCGCCGGCAAGACGACGCTGTTCCGCATGGTCACCGAGCAAGAGACGCCAGATAGCGGCGAGTTCCGCATCGGCGACACGGTCAAGCTCGGCTATGTCGACCAGTCACGCGATACGCTCGGCGCCAACAACACCGTCTGGCAGGAGATCTCGGGCGGGCAGGACGAGATCGATCTCGGCCGCCGCAAGATCGCGAGCCGCGCCTATTGCGCGCTGTTCAATTTCCGCGGCCCCGACCAGCAGAAAAAGGTCGGTCAGCTCTCCGGCGGCGAGCGCAACCGGGTGCATCTCGCAAAGATGCTGAAAGAGAGCGCCAACCTTCTCTTGCTCGACGAGCCGACCAACGATCTCGATGTCGACACGCTGCGCGCGCTCGAAGAGGCGCTGCTCGATTATCCCGGCTGCGCCGTCATCATCACGCATGACCGTTGGTTTCTCGATCGCATCGCGACCCACATCCTCGCCTTCGAAGGCGACAGTGAGGTCGTGTGGTTCGAAGGCAATTACGCCGATTACGAGACCGACCGGCGCCGGCGCCTCGGCGCCGAGGCCGAGCGGCCGCATCGTATTCGCTACAAGCCCCTGACGCGGAATTAAGGAAGGCAAAAAGAAAACCCTCTCCCGCGGACGCGGGAGAGGGATTCTTGGGTGCGCGGTTCGTTGCTACTGCCGCGGCGGCTGGCTGCTGCCGACCGCCCCGCCAGGGGGCATGGCGCCCGGGCGCTGCGGCGCGCCGGTATGGGCGGTTTGCTGCCGCATGACAGACAGAAGCGCGTCGGGGCGGCCGCCATTTCGCTGCATGATGCCGGCGAGCTGGTCGCGTTCGCTGACCCGCATGCTGGCGCCGTTGACCTGCACGTCGGTGACGACAAAACGCCCGCCGCGATCAGCGACATGCCATTGCAGCTCGGCCGGGCCGCTTTGACGCGCGATTTGGCTCGTGACGATCGTCTCGTCGCCATTCTGCCGCGTGCCGGTGACCCGGAACGGCGCGCCGCCAAAGCTGGCCAGCTTCTCGGCATAGGTCTGCGCGACATAGTCGCGGAACAGGGTCGCGAATTCCTGCTGCTGCTCCGGCGTCATGTTGCGCCCGCTGGGCCCCAGCACGAACCGGGTGATGCCCGCCACGTCGAAATCGCTGTCGAACAGCTGCCGGAAGCGGGCGACGCGCTGTGCCATCGGCACCGAAGGTCCGAGGACCTGGATACCTTGCGTGCCGAGGTTTTGGATGAATTGGGAGGCGTCCTGCTGCGCCAGCGCGCCTCGGGGCGCCGCCAGGAGCCCGGCCAGCATCAGCAGAACGGTGATGAGGGCCGTCGGGAAGAGACGTAGTTTCCGCATTGGTTGGGTACCCCACAAAGAGTGTGCGTCGATGTCTCTGTGAGGGATGAACACTTCAGCGTCGTGGCTTGTCGCCGGGCGCGCGCCCGGCGCGAACATCATCGGCGCCGCTCGCCCGCGGCCTCATGCCGGCCTGCTTTAAAGCCGATTGCAGGTTTGGCGTCTTTTCGTGCTGAAGGACCCCCGGCCTGGCCCGAGGAGGCGGGCTTACCGGGTTGGAGCAGGGCTAGCGCGCGGTGGCGATCCGCTGTCGGATCTGCGCCAACAACGCGTCGACACGGCCGCCATTGCGCTGGATTACCGAGGCGAACTCGTCGCGCTGCGTCACCTTCATACTGACGCCGCCGACATAGACATCGGTGATCCTGGGTGCGCCGCCTCGTTCGATGACATACCAGTCGACAAGAACCCGGCTGCCGTTCGGGCGAGCGATCTCGCTGGTCACGACCGTTTCACCGCCGCTCGCGCGGCTGCCGATGACGCGGAACGGCTCGCCGCCATATTCACCGAGCCGGGCGGCATAGGACTGCACGATGTATTCCTGGAACAGCCGCAGGAACTCCTGCTGTTCCTCGGGCGTCGCGACGCGCCAGTAGCGTCCGAGCACGAATTGCCCGATCCCCGGCACGTCGAAATCGCTCTGGAAGATCTGGCGAAAGCGGGCGATGCGCTGTGCTTGCGGAACGCCCGGTCCCAACACCTGGATCGCCTGGTTGCCGAGCGCGGCGATAAAACCGCGGGCATCCTGGGCGTAGGCTTTTTCCGGTGATGCCGTGAACAACCCGATCAGCAGGATCAGGGCGCCGATCGCGGGGGAACGTCGTCTCATCTACTGACTACCTGGGGTGCTGGATAGTTGGCGGAGCTGCGGCGGAGTGGCGACGTGCGGAGCGAGTGTCTGCGTTGGGCCGAGGCTACCCAACGGAGAGGGGTTAGGAAGGTTGTTCTCTTCGTGGCGGATTTGCGCCGCTCGGCGCTGCCGGTAAAGCGAGCGAATCGTCGCATAGAAGTCGAGCGAGGTGCGCTCGATGTCATCGAGGGCTTCGATGTTGCGGGAACGCTCGTCGATCCCGGAGACCACCGCGCGCGCCAGGCTCGCCCACATCCGGTGATACGCCGAGGCGACCTGGTCGCCCGGATCGGCGAGCCCGTCCGCGATCATGCCGACGGTGTCGCGCGGGTTGGACGGGCCGAGCACCGGGAGGACGACATACGGGCCCTCATCAAAGCCCCAGGTCGCCAGCGTGATGCCAAAATCGTTGGCATGATAGGGGACGCCGAATTGGGTGGCGAAATCGAACATCCCGCCAAAGCCCATCGTCGAGTTGATCGCGATGCGGCCAAAGGTCTGACTGGCCAGGCCCAATTGACCCTGCAGCACATCATTGGCGAAGACCACCGGCGCGTTCAGGTTCTGCATGAAATCGTGAAAGGATTGGCGCATCGGCGGAATGACGGCCCAGCGGTAGGCGCGTGCTGCCGGCAGGATGACGGCCTTGTCGATCTCCTGGTTGATGCCGAAGATCGTGCGATTGGTGTCCTCGATCGGGTCATTGAAGCTCTCGCCGCCAGCGACTGTCGGCCCGGGAGCGGCGCAGCCGGAAGCAATCAGTCCAAGAGCGAACAGGCCCGAGACGAAAAGAGGTAACCGGCGAAACAACATCGCAAGCCTCGTTACAGATCCCGAATGGCGCGATAATAGCGGGCGATAATGACGAAAAACGTGCAACACGGGCAAGCGATCCATCGTCGCATCACCATTTAAGCCGGTCCGGGCGCGGCAGTGTCACATTGCTGCACCAGTGATGGACCCCAGAGCGTGCCAGGCCATAGAGCGTGCCGGGCCATAGAACGCGCAGCGCTTGACGATATAAAGATATCTTTATATCCTTAGCCATGGTCAGCGCCCCCGTCACCGCTCAGGCCAGCGCGCCTGGCCCGGCCGTTCCGGCCGGCGCCTCGATGGACGAGCTGCTTGCAGCCTTGCGCGCCGCGGCCGAATCGACGCGGCTGCGGCTCCTGGTCCTGTGCGCCCGCGGCGAGCTGACCGTCAGCGAACTGGCGCAGATCCTGGGGCAGAGCCAGCCGCGCGTGTCGCGCCACCTGAAATTGCTGTGCGACGCCGGCCTTCTCGACCGTTTCCGCGAAGGCAGCTGGGTCTTCTACCGGTTGAGATCCGGGACGGCGGCAAGCGGTCTGGTGCGCCAACTGGTCAGCGTGTGCGGCGATGCCGACCGGACGATCGCACTCGACTTACAGCGGCTCGGCGCGATCAAGCGCCAGCGCGCCGAGCTCGCCGCCGCCTATTTTCGCGAAAATGCCGCCCAATGGGACAAGATCCGCTCGCTCTACATCGACGAGCGCGAGGTCGAAGCGGCGCTCGGCGATATCATCGCCGCGGGGCGGCCCGCCGATCTCCTCGACATCGGGACCGGCACGGGCCGCATGCTGGAGGTCCTCGGACCACATGTCGGGCAGGCGCTCGGCATCGACCAGTCGCGCGAGATGCTGGCGGTGGCCCGCGTCAATATCGAACGCGCCGGGCTCGCCAACGGCACGGTGCGGCTCGGCGACATGTACCAGCTGCCCTTACCCGATGCCCGCTTCGACGCGGCCGTGATCCACCAGGTATTGCATTATGCCGAGCGGCCGGGCGATGCGATCGCTGAGGCGGCGCGCGTTCTGCGCCCGAACGGCGTTCTGATCGTCGCCGATTTTGCCCCGCACACGCTCGAATTCCTGCGCGAGGAGCAGGCGCATCGCCGCCTCGGCTTCACCGATGGCGAGGTCGCCGAGTGGTGCCGCACCGCCGGCCTCGATCCCGCGCCGCCGCGCCATCTGCCCGGTGATCCTCTGACCGTGGTGATCTGGACGGCGTTTCGGCGCGAGCCCATGGCGCTGCCGCATCGTGCCGTGCGCACGGCCGGCCGGCCCGCCGCGTCCGCCGAAAAGGCGCTCCTGGGATGAGCGACAAATCCCGTGCCGCCGCCGCGCCGCAGCGCGGCCTTCTATCGGCCGATCCGGTCGGCGATTTCGACGGCGCCGCGCCGCGCGTGTCGTTCGAGTTCTTCCCGCCAAAGACGCCGGAGATGGAGGCGCGCCTCTGGGAGGTCATCAAACGGCTCGAATCGCTGGCGCCGCGCTTCGTCTCCGTTACTTACGGAGCCGGCGGCTCGACCCGCGAGCGCACCCACGCGACCGTGCGCCGGATCCGCAATGAGACGGCGCTCGAACCCGCCGCGCATCTGACCTGCGTCGCCGCGAGCTGCGAAGAGATCGACCGCGTTGCCCGCGACTATTGGGAGGCGGGGATCCGCCATATCGTCGCGCTGCGGGGCGATCCGCCGGGCGGGTTGGGATCAGACTACGCGCCGCACCCCGGCGGGTACGCCTACGCCGCCGATCTCGTGGCGGGGCTGAAGCGCGTCGCCGATTTTGAGATCAGCGTCGCCGCCTATCCCGAGACGCATCCCGCTGCGCGCAGCTCCGACCACGACCTCGACAATCTGAAGGCGAAGCTCGATGCCGGCGCCAGCCGCGCGATCACGCAATTCTTTTTCGATGTCGATCTCTACCTGCGCTTCCGCGACCGGGCGCATGACGCCGGCATCCGCGTCCCGATCGTGCCGGGCATCCTGCCGGTGACCAATTTCGCGCAGTTGAAGCGGATGTCGGCAGGCTGCGGTGCCTCGATCCCAGGCTGGATGGCAGCGCATTTCGACGGGCTCGACGATGATCCCGATACGCGCCGCCTCGTTGCCGCGTCGCTCGCCGCCGAGCAATGCCGGCGGCTGCACGCCAATGGCGTCCACGAATTTCACTTTTACACACTGAACCGCGCCGATCTGATCGTCGCGATCTGTCATCTCCTGGGCGTGCGCGCCCCTCGCGCCGCCGCTGCGACCGCGTGATCCCCCGATGACGCATCTGCTCGATTATCTCGCCGACCGTGTGCTGCTCTGCGACGGGCCGATCGGCACGCAGGTGCAGGCGCGCCAACTCGATATCGAGCGCGATTTTTGGGGGCACGAGAACTGCACCGAGATCCTGTGCGAGAGCCGGCCCGATCTCGTCCTGGAGATCCACCGCGGCTATCTCGCTGCCGGCTGCGACGCGATCGCCGCGACGGACAGCTTTGGCGGCTCGCCGATCACCCTGGGCGAGTTCGGAATCGGCGATAAAGCCTTCGCCCTCAACCGTCGCGCCGCCGAATTGGCGCGCGAGGCGATCGCCGAATTCGCGCATGATGGCCGCACCCGTTTCGTCCTGGGCTCGGTCGGGCCGGGGACGCGGCTGCCCTCGCTCGGCCACATCGCGTACCAGGATCTCGAAGACGCGCTCGCGATCCAATGCGCCGGGCTGATCGCCGGGACAGCCGATGCGATCCTGATCGAGACCTGCCAGGACCCGCTGCAGATCAAGGCTGCGGTCAATGGCGCCAAGCGCGCCCGCGAGGAAGCGAAGAAGGACATTCCGATTATCGTGCAGGTGACGGTCGAGACGACTGGGACCTTGCTGGTCGGCGCCGACATTGCCGCGGCCGCGACGATGATCCATGCGCTCGACGTGCCGATCATCGGCCTCAATTGCGCCACCGGCCCGCGCGAGATGGCCGAGCATGTCAAATGGCTTGGCGAGAACTGGCCCGGCCACATCTCGGTGCAGCCGAATGCCGGGCTGCCCGAGCTGATCGGCGGCCGCACGCATTACCCGCTGACCCCGCGCGAATTGGCGCAATGGCTCGAACGCTTTGTCGTCGAGGACGGCGTCGGCATCATCGGCGGCTGCTGCGGCACCGAGGCCGCGCACATCGCTGCGCTCGATCAAATGCTGCGCCGGATCGGCCGAGCCCGCCCGCGGCCGGCGCCG
>VAZF01000748.1 GCA_005888425.1 Alphaproteobacteria bacterium | reverse complement strand
AGCCCATGGCTGCCTGAAATAATGGACCAACCTGTCCGCTCCTCCCTGCGCCGCCTCGCTGCGCCGCAATCTTCCGGCGTCAGCCGCTTTTCGCACGAGCGCGCGCGTTGCGGGCAATTCTCTTTCGTAGCAACTTTTTGGGTAGCAAATTTTGGCTGGCTCGATTGACAAAGTAGCCTCTGGAGGCCACTTAGCTGGACATGCGCACCGTCGGGCTGAAGGTCTTGAAAAACAAGCTCAGTGAATATGTCCGCCTGGCAGCCTCTGGCGAAACCGTCGTCATCACCGACCGCAACCGCGCCGTCGCCGAGATCGTGCCGCCGCGACCGAAAGAGGAAACCTGGCGGGAGCGCGGCATCCGAGAGGGCTGGTTGCGACCGGCGGTGCGCGATGCAAACTGGCCGCCCAAAGGAAAGCCCGTCCCCAGCTTGACATTGGAGCAAATCTTGGCCGACCTGGACGAAGCCCGGAAAGACCCCTGGTGCTGACCTACGTCGACTCGTCGGTCGCGCTCGCTGGTCTATTTTGCGAACCTCGAGCGCCCCCGCGCGCGTTCTGGGAAGGGCCGAAGGTCTCCAGCAGATTGCTCGAGTACGAAATCTGGAACCGGCTTCATGCTCACGGCCGAGCGGATAGCCACGGCAGAACGCGCGGGACCTTCTCGCAGGTATCGACTTGCTGGATCTGAGCAGCGGGACTTTGTCGCGCGCGCATGAAGCGTTCCCCGTTCCCGTACGTGCGCTGCATGGGCTTCACCTGGCCATGCTCGAGTTTCTGCACGGTTCCGGCGAAGAGATCGAGTTCGCGAGCTACGATCTACGGCTGATCGCGGCGGCAACGGCACTCGGCATCCCCGTCGCGGAACTCTGATCAACCGCTCCCGGCGCCACTCGCGTTGATCCGGCGGGCGGGCATCCTTATGTTCCGGCGGCGCCCGCAGGAGCCCGATGACGACGCCGCTCAGCCATATCCGCAACTTTGCGATCATCGCCCATATCGACCATGGCAAATCGACCCTGGCCGACCGGCTCATCCAGGCCTGCGGCGGGCTCGAAGCGCGCGAGATGCGCGAGCAGGTGCTCGACACGATGGAGATCGAGCGCGAGCGCGGCATCACGATCAAGGCGCAGACCGTCCGCCTCGAATACAAAGCCCGCGACGGTCAGGACTATGTCCTCAATCTGATGGACACCCCCGGCCATGTCGATTTCGCCTACGAAGTGAGCCGCTCGCTGGCGGCCTGCGAAGGCTCGCTCTTGATCGTCGATGCGAGCCAGGGCGTCGAGGCGCAGACTCTCGCCAATGTCTACCAGGCCGTCGCGGCGGGGCACGAGATCGTGCCGGTCTTGAACAAGATCGATTTGCCGGCCGCCGAGCCCGACCGGGTCAAGGAGCAGATCGAGGATGTCATCGGGCTCGATGCCTCGGACGCCCTCTTGATCTCGGCCAAAACCGGGCTCGGGATTGAGGATGTGCTGGAGGCACTGGTCAAGCGCCTGCCGAGAAGGTCCGGCTGATGGCAACCGGCGCCGCACATCAGGTCGAGCGCGTCGGCGTCTTCACGCCCAAGGGAGTCGCCGCGCCGGAGCTCGGCCCCGGCGAGATCGGCTTTATCACCGCCGGGATCAAGACCGTCGCCGATTGCCGGGTCGGCGACACGATCACCGAAGACCGCCGCCCGGCGGGCGAGCCCTTGCCGGGTTTTAAGCCGGTGCAGCCGGTCGTCTTCTGCGGTCTCTTCCCGACCGACTCGGCCGATTACGAAAAACTGCGCGAGAGCCTCGCCAAGCTGCGCCTCAACGACGCGAGCTTTATTTACGAGCCGGAGACCTCGGCGGCGCTCGGCTTTGGCTTCCGCTGCGGCTTTCTCGGGCTGCTGCACCTCGAAATTGTTCAGGAGCGGCTCGAACGCGAATTCGATCTCGACCTGATCACGACCGCCCCGTCGGTCGTCTACCGCGTGCATCTGACAAACGGCCGCGTGCTCGACCTGCACAACCCGGCCGACATGCCCGATCCGGTGCGGATCGACCACATCGAGGAGCCGTGGATCAACGCGACCGTGCTGGTGCCCGACGCCTATCTCGGGCCGGTGCTGGCGCTTTGCGAAGAGCGCCGCGGCGCGCAGCAGGACCTGACCTATGCCGGCAACCGCGCGATGATCGTCTACCGGCTGCCGCTCAACGAAGTCGTCTTCGATTTCTACGACCGGCTCAAATCGGTCAGTCGCGGCTATGCCAGCTTTGACTACCAGATCGCCGGCTATGAGACCGGCGAGCTCGTGCTGATGAATATCCTAATCAATGGCGAGCCGGTCGATGCGCTGTCGTTGATCGTGCATCGCAGCCAGGCCGAGCGGCGCGGCCGCGCGCTCTGCGAGCGGCTCAAGGATCTGATCCCGCGGCAGCTCTTTCAGATCGCGATCCAGGCGGCGATCGGCGGCCGCATCATCGCGCGTGAAACCGTGAAAGCCTTGCGCAAGGATGTGCTCGCGAAATGCTATGGCGGCGATGTCAGCCGCAAACGGAAGCTGCTCGACAAACAGAAGGAAGGCAAAAAGCGGATGCGCCAGTTCGGCAAGATCGAGATCCCGCAATCCGCCTTTATCGCAGCCCTCCGGATGGGCGACGCCTGAACCGCCGTCGCCGTGCCGTCCGGCGCCGGCACAACACGAGCGCCACGCTGCCGAGGACGATCAGCGGCGGCGCGACCGACAGCAGCAGCACGAGTTCGGGGACGCCCTCGCTCCAGCCGCGCAAATCGCCGATCGCGAGCGGCACCCATCGCCCAGTGTCGAACCAGACGAGGCCGTCGCGCAGCAGCGCGCTGAAGCCCGCGACCAGCAATACCCACCCGAAGATGCGGCAGACGATCATCGCGCGAGCATAGCCGATCGCGGGATACGCGCAGATGCCCGGATCGCTCTTTGTCGTAAAGGGAGAAAGCCGACAAATCCCGGGCCGGCCGCCCTTTCCGGCGCGGTTTGGTTTGGTCTAAGGTCCGAGCCGGCGGATTGAGCGGAGCCGGGGGAACATTGTGGCAGGAACGTCGGAGGCTTTCGACTTTATCGTGACTGGGGCGGGCTCGGCAGGTTGCGCGGTCGCCGGGCGGCTCAGCGAGAGCGGGAAATACCGCGTGCTGCTGCTGGAGGCCGGCGGACCCGACCGCAATCCATGGATCCACATCCCGCTCGGCTACACGAAGACCTATACGAACCCGCGGCTCAATTGGATGTTCGAGACCGAGCCCGAGGCGCAGCTCAACGGCCGGACCTTGTACCAGCCGCGCGGCAAGGTTTTGGGCGGCACCAGTTCGATCAACGGCATGGTCTATATGCGCGGCACGCCGACCGATTACGACAATTGGCGGCAGCGCGGCTGCGAAGGCTGGGATTGGGACAGCGTGCTGCCGTT
>VAZF01000291.1 GCA_005888425.1 Alphaproteobacteria bacterium | reverse complement strand
GGGACTTTGACCGAAACACCCGGTTTGCTTCTGTTCGTGGCGCAGCGTTTTCCACAGGCAGAACTCGCGCCGCTATCGGATTCCTTCGCGCTCGCCCAAGTCCAGGAGTTCAATAGTTATCTGCTCGACCGTACACGTTGCCCACGCGCATGACCGGCGCGGCGCGCGGTGGGCGGATGATGCCGCGGCGATCGAGGCCATGAAGCGCAAAGTCCCGGCGACAATGGCCGAATGCTTCGACCTCATCGAGCACAAATACCTCAAGGGGCCCTGGGTCATGGGCGAGCACTACACGATTTGCGACCCCTATCTGTTCACGATCGCTACCTGGCTCGAGGGCGATGGGGTCGACACCGGCAAACTGCCACGCGTCATGGAGCATCGCCGGCGCATGTTGGCGCGCCCCGCCATGGAGAAAGCCATCACCGTCGAGGGCACGCAGTTCGGTTAGCGCAAGATCGTCACAGGAGCGGCTAGCCGGCGGCACGACCTGCGATTGCCGGCCCACATCGACAAACACGCGGTTGTTGGCGATGCACGGATGCTGCCAGGATCCCGCCGATTCGCCTGAGTTCGGATTGACGTCGAAAAGCGGGAAGTGGCTGCTCGAAATCTCGAGGCGCAGCCGGTGGCCGCGGCAGAACCGATTGGTGACCGGGAACAGTTCTCTGCACAGGCGTAAGCATTCGCCGACAGCGCGACACCGCGAAGATTACAATGCTGTTCGATTTGCAACGGCGGCTCGCGATTGGGTCGCTGATGGCTTCGGAGATCTCGGTTACGACATCGCCGGGTTTCATCAGAGTCAGATGCGTCGCCGCAGTCGCCGCGGTGAGGCGATCGAACACGGCGACGTCGTCCATGCCTGAAGAACGTGAACATGCTCGAGCGTTAGCGTCAGCAGCCGGTAGAGGGGCAGCGCAGGACCGATCTGGTCACCGGCGAATTTGAGACCGCCCAGGCCCAGCGGCGTCGCTCACAGGTTCAGCGCGCGCGTTTTTGCCCAAATTTTCCATGGGTGCTTCAGCGCCCATCCGCCAGACGCGTGCGGGCGAGAGCGGCAGCTGGTTCGGCATTGCTCCAAACGAGGCCAGAGCGTTGCCGACGGCATTGGCCATCAGTCCGCCGACCGGAATGATCGGTCCCTCGCCGGCGCCCTTGACCCCGAGCGGATTGCTGGGCGAAGGGTGATTCTCGAGAGCAATGGCACGGATTCTCGGGAAATCGCTCGCTGTCGGAATCAGGTAGTCGGCCAACGTGCCGGTCAACAACTGGCCGTTTGCATCGTAGACGAGGTTCTCCATAAACGCGCCGCCAAGCCCCTGCACGACCCCGCCGATCGCCTGACCGTGCAAGGTCAGAGGGTTGACGATGCGGCCGACATCCTCGACGACCAGAAAGTCGAGCACCTCGACTTGGCCCGTCCCGAGATCGACCGCCACATGCGCCACCGCCGAGCCGTAGGTGTAGGTCAGCTTGTTGTTATTCTGGAACATCGCGTCGACCCGCAGACCATCCGCCGCCAGATCGGCGAAGGAGAGCGAGCGACCATCGCGCGTGCGGGCGCGGCCATCGACCAGCTCGATGTCATCGGGCGGGCCGCCGAGCCGAGCGGCGGCAGCCCCCCGGATCTTTTCGAGCAGCGACTTCGCGCCCTCATAGACCGCTGAGCCGCCGAGCACCGTCGAACGCGAAGCAAACGCCCCGTATCCCTCGTTCAAGTACGGCGTTGAACCATGGAACACGCGCACCAGGTCGATGGGCATGCCGAGCGTGTCGGAGGCCACCTGAGCCATCACCGTTTCGAGGCCTTGCCCGACCGCCGCCGAGCCGACATACACTGCCACCGTGCCGTCCGGCTCAAGTTCGAGCCGCGCCGCCTCCTTCGGCCCGGCGCCGGCGCCCTCAATAAAGCAGGCAACGGCGATGCCGTGATAGCGCCCGTCGATCAGCCGGCCCTGCAACGTGCGCTTTTCCTCCCAAGCGAACTCGGCCAAGCAGCGTTCGAGCACCTCGCCGTAATCGCCGCTGTCACATTCGGTATCCACCGCCGCGCCGCCGGGCTCCAGGCGGGCCAGCTTGTACGGCATCTCGGCGGCGCCGATCAGATTGCGCCGGCGCATCTCGGCGCTGTCGAGCCCCAGATCGACCGCCGCCAGCTCGATCAGTCGCTCGCAGAAGAACGACGCCTCGTAGCGGCCGGGTCCGCGATAGGTGCCGGACGGCGTCTTGTTGGTCAGCAGCGCCCGCACGACCATGTGCAGGTTGGGCACGCGGTAGGGGCCGCTGAAGCATTGGGCAAGGGTGCGCGGTTGGATCAATCCGTTGGTGCGGACATAGGCACCGAGATCGACAAAGATCTCGCCCCGCATTCCGAGGATCGTGCCGTCGCGGCGGCAGGCGATCTCAACCTCGCAATCCGCCTGACGTGCGTGGTTCATCGCGGTCAGGTGCTCGCGCCGGTCTTCGAGCCAGCGGACCGGGCGTCCGACATGCCTCGCCGCAAACGGGATCAGAAAGTCCTCGGGATAGAACTCCCCGCGGGCGCCAAAGCCACCGCCGACATCGTTTTCGATCAGGTCGACACTCGCTGGGGCAAGCCCGAGCATCGCAGCCAGGGTATCGCGATTAAAGAACGGTACCTTGGCAGCGCCGAGCACTGTCATCCGCTGTTGCGTACTATCCCACTCGGCGAGAAGGCCGCGCGGTTCCATCGGCAGCGCGGTGTGGCGCTGCACCTCGAAGCACTCGCGCCTCACATAGGGAGCGTCACGAAAGGCGGCTTCAGCATCGCCGAGCACTCCGGTAAACGTCATGGCGAGATTGGTGCCGCTCTCCTCGAATAATAGGATTTCATGCCGTCCCGACGCGCGGCGATCGGCGACCGGCGGCAGCTCTTCAAGATCCAGGATGAGCGCCCCGACCCCGTCTTCGGCGAGCGCCGCGCTATCCGCCAGGACGACCGCGATCGGCTCGCCGACATAACGCAAGCGACCCGTTGCAATGACCGGCTGAAGGAACCGCTCGGTCCCGGGCAACGGCAGCAGGCGCAGCGGGATGGTCGGCACCGCGCCGATCTCCGCCGCCGCGATGACGTCCCGGACGCCGGGGATAGCGCGCGCAGCCGCCGAGTCGAGGCCGCGAATCCGGCCATGCGCGATTGGGCTGCGCAGGATAGCTGCATGCAGCATTCCCTGGCTTTTTAGATCGCCGACAAACTCCCCTCGGCCGCGTAGAAACCGCAAATCCTCGATCCGCTCGACCGGGCTTCCGATATAACGGTTCGTCCCGATCATCGCTTATCGCTCTTCCGGTACGCGGCGCGAGCGTCGAGCACTGCATCGACGATTGGGATGTAGCCGGTGCATCGGCATAAATTGCCCGACAGCACCGCGCGGATGCGATCCCCATCGGCATCCGGCTCATCGGTAAGGAGGGCATGCGCGGTGGTCAACATGCCGGGCGTGCAGAAGCCGCACTGTAGGGCGTGATGCTTGCGGAAGGCGGTCTGCAACGGGGTCAACGCTTCCTCGGTCGAGAGACCCTCAACGGTGACGATGCTACTGCCTTCAACTTGGACCGCCAGCATCAGGCAGGCGCGGACCGCGGCGCCGTCAACGATGACCGTGCATGCGCCGCACGCCCCATGCTCGCAACCAAGATGAGTTCCGGTCTGTCGTAGCTCATCGCGCAGGCAATCGGCGAGATGCATCCGCGGCTCGACATCGACCACGACTGGCGTGCCGTTAAGCTTGAAATTTACCTGCATCAGGCGCTCCGGTGCTGTGCCGCGCTGCGCAGACCGCGCTCGATAAGCGTCGCGACGAGGGCACGGCGATAAGCCGCGGGGACATGCAGATCCTCCGGCGGATCGACTGTCCTAGCTGATGTTTCCGCCGCCTCGCGGATCAAGCCTTCGTCGATGAAGCGGCCGTTCAGCAGCGCCTCTACCTCCATCAGCCGCTGCGGCCGATCGCAGGCGCCGATGACCCCGACATGCGCGTTAGCCACCCGTCCCTCTTGATCCTCGCCGTAGAACAGCGCGATGCCTGCAAGACTGAAATCGCCCCGACGCTGAGCGAATTCCCGGAAGGCCCAACGTCGACCGCTGGGCCAGAAAGGCAGATGCAGCTCGGTAATAATCTCATCGTGTTGGCGGACCGTCGTCAGCGGCCCGGTGAAGAAATCACCGGCGCGTACCATCCGGGTTCCGGCTACGCCGACGAGGGTTAGTTCAGCGTCACAGGTTACGGCGATGCCCGGCAGTTCCGCGGCCGGGTCGGCATGGGCAAGGCTGCCGCCGACCGTGCCGCGGTTGCGGATCTGATAATGCGCCACCTGAGCGATCGTCTCCCGCAGCAGCGGGTGTGCGGTCTCCAGCCGCCGATCGTCCTCGATGTCGCGCCAGCGCACCCGGGCGCCCAGGCGGATGCCGCTATCGTCAATGGCAATCGCGTCTAGTCCCGGAACCCGACGCAGGTCTATGAGCAGGCTGGGTGTCGCCAGCCGGAGAGCGAGCAGGGGCATCAGGCTCTGCCCGCCGGCAATTACCATTGCTTCGGGATCCGACGCGAGCAGGTCTACCGCTTCCCGGAGCGTGGCCGGGGCTTGGTACTCGAAAGGGGCGGGCTTCATTCTTCTCTCGTAAAGCAGGCCCAACATAGTCCGAACCCGTAGCGCAACTTGTGCGCCGATGCTCGGTGTCGCCCCATGACGGTGGCACGCCCATTCCGATCCAGCAACGGGTTGCTATTCTCCGGGACGGCGGCGGCACGGCCGTTTGAGAAAAGGCCGTGCTGGTGCCGAGGCTTCGTTTGTCGCTGGGTCGCACCGCGGCTGTCGCCTTCGCCGGCGCTTTGCTAGGTTGCCTCGGCTAGCCTCCGCAATGGAGGCGAAATCGCACCACAACGAAAAGGACGCGGCATGGCTGAGAACAAGCTGAAGGAGCGGTGGAAGGCCGGCAAGGCGGCGGTCAACGGGTGGCTGGCGATCCCCTCCGGGTTCTCAGCCGAGGTTATGGCCCAGTGCGGTTGGGACAGCGTGACCGTCGACATGCAGCACGGCGTGCAGGATTACCAGACGATGGTCCAGTGCTTTCAGGCGATGGACCGGCTGCCCGTGACGAAGCTCGTACGGGTGCCCTGGAACGAGCCCGGTATTGTCGGCAAGGTGCTGGACGGCGGCGCCTACGGCGTCATCTGCCCGATGGTGAACACGCGTGAGGAAGCGCAGGCGCTCGTTTCGTACTGCCGCTATCCGCCAAAGGGGCAGCGCAGCAATGGGCCGATCCGCGCCGCTATGTATGGCGTGGCCGGCACCTATCAGCAGACCGCGAACGACGAGATCCTTGTGATTCCGATGATCGAGACCCGCCGGGCCGTCGAGAACATCGACGAGATCCTCGATGTGCCCGGGATCGATGCAATCTATGTCGGCCCTGCCGATCTTGCGTTCTCGCTGGGCAAGACGCCTAAGCTCGACACCGAGGATGCCGAGCAGCTCGGGATGTATGAGGTTGTCCTGGCGGCGTGCCGCAACCGCGGCATATACCCCGGCATCCATTGCGCCGATCCGGCCTATGCAGCGCGCATGATCCGAATGGGCTTCCGATTGACCACGATCGCCAATGACAGCGGACTGATGGCCAAAGCCGCGCGCGAGGCGGTCGCCGGCGTCTGGGGGGACGTCGGCGAATTTCGGTAGGACTTGCCGGTCTCGCTCTTGTTTGGCTCCGCCGAGTCATGGCTTCGGCGGAGCGCTTCGAATGCATTGAGAATGGGCCGGTATTGCTGTTGCAAGGCTAGCGCATTAACGCAAAGAGGCGCGCATGCACGACTATGTTGACACAGCCGTCCTCGGAACTGAGGACAGGTTCGCTATCGGGCAGCCGGTGCCGCGCTCGGAAGACCCGGTCTTATTGCGCGGCGAGGGGCATTACAGCGACGATTTCAACCTGCCGGGGCAGGCCTATGCGGTGATCGTCCGCAGTCCGATGGCACATGGCCTCATCCATAAAATCGAAACGTCGGTGGCGCGAGCGATGCCCGGGGTGCTGGCGGTCTACACCGCGGCCGATCTGGAGAAAGGCGGTATCGGCCCGTTGCCGGCGCGACAGGTGATGAACAACCGGGACGGCACGCCGATGCTGCAGCCGGTTCGGCACGCGCTCGCCACGGATAAGGTGCGCTACGTTGGCGAGGCGGTCGCCGCCGTGATCGCCGAGACGGTCGCGCAGGCCAAGGACGCGGCCGAGGCGGCCGAGGTCGATATCGAGGCGTTGCCCGCGGTGACCGAACCAAGCGCGGCCACGGCGCCTGGCGGGCCGCGACTGTATGACGATGTGCCGGAGAACGTCGGCCTTGATTTCCATTTCGGCGACAGTGCGGCGGTCGCCGAGGCCTTTGCCCGCGCCGCTCATGTCACGAGACTCGAACTGCGCAGCAACAGAATCGTCGTAAACCCGATCGAGCCGCGTGCCGCCCTTGCCGAATACGACCCGGCGCGGCGGCATTTTACATTGCATGTCGGCTGCCAGGGCGTCTTCGGTTTCCGCAATTACATCGCCGGTGTGCTCGGCGTCGGTCGCGACGAGGTGCGCATAATGACCGATCGGGTCGGCGGTTCGTTCGGCATGAAGCAGCCGAACATGTCGGAGTATTTCTGCCTGCTCCACGCGGCGCGCGAGCTTCGCCGCCCAGTCAAGTGGACCGATGAGCGCTCCGGTAGCTTCGTCTCGGACACGCACGGGCGCGAGGCGCAGATGACCGCCGAATTGGCGCTCGACAAGCAAGGTAATTTCCTTGCGGTGCGTCTCACCGGGTACGGCAATGTCGGCGCTACCTATGGCGCCCCCGGCCCGTCGACGCGCAACGCGGTGCGGAATACGCTCGGCGTGTACAAGACGCCGCTGATCGAGGTGACGACAAAATGCGTCTTCACCAACACGACCCCGGTCGGCGCCTATCGCGGCGCCGGACGCCCGGAAGCAAATTATTACATGGAGCGGCTGGTCGATACCGCGGCACGCGAGATGGGCATCGACCAGGTCGAATTGCGCCGCAGGAACCATATCCCGGCCGAGGCGATGCCATACAAGGCGCCGAACGGGACCACCTACGACAGCGGCGAGTTCACCAACCTATTGAACAAGGCAGTGGCCTTGGCCGACTGGGACGGGTTTGCCGCGCGAAAAGAGGAGAGCCGAGCCCGCGGCAAATTGCGCGGGCGCGGCATCAGCGATTATCTCGAACTGACCGGGCCGCCCGGCCGCGAGATGGGCGGCATCCGCTTCGAGCCGAACGGCGCTGTGACGATCATCACCGGCTCCTTGGATTACGGGCAGGGGCACTGGTCTCCATTCGCCCAAGTGTTGGCGACGAGGCTTGGCATCCCATTCCAAAGCATCCGCCTCATTCAGGGCGACAGCGACGAATTGATCGCGGGCGGCGGCACCGGAGGGTCCAAATCGATGATTGTCAGCGGCAACGCGATCGTCGGCGCCGCCGACAAGGTTGTCGAGGCCGGCCGGCAGATCGCCGCGCACGTGCTGGAGGCCGCCGTGGCTGACATCGAGTTCCGCGCCGGCCGCTTTGTCATTGCCGGCACTGACCGTTCGGTGGGCCTGATGGAATTGGCCGCCCGGATCCACGCCGGGCTGGAGCTGCCACCTGGGCTACCGGGAAGCCTCGATGTCGCCGACATTTACGACGGCCCGCCCTCGGCCTTCCCGAACGGCTGTCACATCGCCGAGATTGAGGTCGACCCTGAGACTGGCATTGTTGACGTCGTCAAATACACGTTCGTCAACGATTTCGGTGTCATCATCAACCCGCTACTAGTCGATGGTCAGGCGCATGGCGGTATCGTCCAGGGCATCGGGCAGGCCCTGCGCGAATGCACCGTCTATGATGAGCAAGGTCAGCTACTGACCGGCTCCTACATGGACTACGCGATGCCTCGGGCCGAAGATGCGCCGCCGTTCATGCACGATTTCCATTGCGTACCGG
>VAZF01000745.1 GCA_005888425.1 Alphaproteobacteria bacterium | reverse complement strand
GGGGCGTCGCCACATTTGGACACCCCGCCATCATAGTCGGTCTCGCCGGACTGGTAGCGCTTCGGCGTCAGGCCGACACCCGCGGTCCGGCTTCACCTTCAAATGTTGCAGCTTTATACGTCTGCTTACTACGGCACCACCCACCGCGCGAGCGTTTCAGCCATTGGAAGTGCAATGCGGTGTACTTGTGGGCTCAGGTCAAGCGGCTTCAGCAGCATCTGTATGCACATCCGGTATGGGAAATGCGGCTCAATCAGCTGCCGGGACCGGCGGCGGAGGTTCCGATATATCCGGATGTTGAATGGCTCGCAGGGATGGGAGTTTCGGTACAGGTGTTTCATTGCGATAAAACTATCCTGGCCGTCAATCATTCGGAGCCTATTCAACAATGCGATAGAAACAGACCGACGGCTCTCGGGTTCGGTTTTCTGGAATCTGCGGAAATATCGATAGAAATGCTTGTAGTGCCGGATTTCATCGTGGGCGATTTGACCTGCGATCGTAGCCAGCACCGGATCGGGGCTGATAAGGCTCAAAGTCCTATAGTAGCTTGCCGTACCCATTTCGACGACGCAGCGCGATGCCATTTCGCGCGTGCGCGTTGGTTCCAGTTCGCCGGGGCCGCAATGGGCCGAAAACTCGTCCAAAAACGATATGTAGACTCGATCCCAGTCAAAATTTGGCCATACGATCTGCACATAGCGGCGTAGCGCGTGGCCATGCTGGATTTCGTCCGGGAGCCACTGCTGTTCCAGCCACGAGGTGATCTCATTGTCACCGCGAAATTGAGCAATTAGGTTCGCCGTATAGCGATCCGTCGTGCTCTCGATGAACGATGCCGCCGTTACGAGATAGAACAAAGTCTCAGATTCTCTTGCCGGGTTGCTCGAGATCGCCTGCCAATCGAGACTGTCAAGCGACCATCGCTGCCGGTTTGCAGGAATCGGCGTCGGTGCATCGCACCTCGAAGAATTCCGCTTATGCTCAGGGACAGTGCTTCGGCCGAAGCACATGGGGTTATCTTTTATCTTTCAAGCGTAAACGTGATTTTGCCACTGTCGTCGTCAACAGCAAACATCACGGGAATGTCGTTCTGATCGAACCATATCTTATATGGTGTCGCGCCGTTGATTTCATATTGACGGGTGGGAATGTTGGCCCCGGCGACCGCCACAGTGGTGTTCGCGCCGCCAGTAACCCGCACTTTTTCGATTTTTCCCGTGTCGACCCGCATCATCGTCGTCGAGTTCAAGCATCGAACCGACCAGGGATTGGCCGGTTGCACCATCGCGGGTGCGTTGAAAGTTCCAAGCGGCGAGGTAATTACGAAATCAGTATCGCTCGCCTCACCCTTGATCCGTATGGTGTCGCCGTTCTTCTTGGTAATCCCGACGAAGGAAATCAATCGCCCGCCACGCCAGCGCTCCGTTCGCTCCGCGTCCTCGCGGTGCAGCCCGACGCCGAGCATCGTCACCAGAAAGTGCGCCGTCGTCTGCACGGTTGTCATGTCTCCGGCGCGCTGCACCATATTGGTATAAGTGCCGATCTTGCCAAATTTCGAATGCTGCACCTGATACTGTAACTGTTCCGTCGATCCGGCATCCGCCGCTGCGCTGGGAAGGGTATTGCCGATCGTACCGGCTAAAATGCTGACGAGCGCAATCATCGAGAAGTGACGCCCGAACCGCTGCTCAGCCGACATTCTCATATCCGAACTCGCCAACTGCGTTAGTCGGAGTCTTTTCCAGCATCTCAGCATTGCCGAACCTGCTGTTCGCAGGCTTCCATTTGGGCCACCGTCATTTTAGGGCACAATTATCGGCGTGCATCCCCCTTCGGGAGCCTGACGTTCGAAAGCGAAACGATTACTGGCTTCTTGCCAAAGGCGGGAGCGGCGGAAAATCCTTTCGGTTTGCCCGCCGAGGCCGCCAATATTCGATGATGCTTGCAGTCTCATCGGCAATCTCAGGGCCGAATAGGCGCTCCAAAAGGTGCAGCATCGTGTCGATGCACAGCGACGCATTACCGCCCGCGGTGGTCCCAGTATCAAGGAGGTTCGCATCGTACGCAGTGGCCCACTCACCGCGCAGCCGTGCGAGCGTCAACAGTTCTGAGGGCACGACGTCTCGCTCGGTCGTCGCCACCTTTCCGTCGAGAATGCCGCTGGCTGCGACTATCAATGCGCCCGTGGACACCGGCACGATCGGGATCGCAGCAGCTTGGCGCCGGATGAACGCGAGCGTCTCGGGGGCCCGGCTTTGGTCTATCCAACCGGGTCCTCCAGTGACGACGAGGATATCTAGGCCCGGCGCCCTTGCGATTCCGTAATCGGCGAGAACGCACAAGCCGTTGTTCAGTACGGTGAGCCCACCGTACGGCGCAATCGTACAGAGCTCGATCTCGGGCCGGATCCGTTTTGCAATCGACAAGAGGCCGAAGCTTGCGAGATCGATTGGCTCGCCACCGGGGTAGATGAAGATCCCGAACAGCACCAGCAGCTCTCACCTTGTAATTTCCGAATGCATTCTGGCACGAAACCAATTACAGGGCATGCCGCAAATTGAAAACAGCGGGACTCGTGCGTTTCTAATTGCCCGAGGGGATGCAGCATTACCGCACCGAGCCGCCTGCGGCGTCCCGGCAACCAGCACCCAACTTATCATCAAACATCAAAATCCGCTCAGGCCCGAACCTCGTGGTTAGACGGTGGTCGCAGGAATGGCCGGTATCGGCGCAATCCGGCCGGGACTTGGGGCACGCCGACCTGGCCGGTGTTGCCCCGAAGCTGCGCTGATCACCCAAGGATACGCCGGGATTGTCACGTACAGATCTGATACAAACGGGTCCTCAGGTAGCCCGGATCGAATAGGCCATGCATATCAATTCCGGTCGTAGATGACGGGCTAATGTGAAGGTAGCCTGGAGCGAGCTATGAAAGAAAACAGCATACGGCGAGCGGTACGCGAAGGACGCGCGGCGCTAGGCACCGGGCTCAAGGAGTTTGCGTCACGCGGCGTTCCCTGGATCATCGAAGCGGCCGGCTTCGATTACTGCGCGATCGACCACGAGCACGGCGCGTTCGACATGGAGACGATCGCGAATATGGCGAGCTGGTTTCAGGCCACGAACGTCTCGGCCATCGTGCGCCTCCACAAGTCGTTCGCGCATCTAATTCCCGGCATCCT
>VAZF01000744.1 GCA_005888425.1 Alphaproteobacteria bacterium | reverse complement strand
GATGACGATATTGGTCTGCACCGTCGCGAGGTCGAGCCGGATCCCGGAAACGCCGGTGAGCTGCTCGGCGATGACGCGGGCATTGGCGTGGTCTTCCGCGAGCCGCGCTACATTGTTGTCGAGCGCGTACAGCCCGGCGGCGGCGAGGATGCCCGATTGCCGCATCGCGCCGCCGAACATGCGGCGTATTCGGACGGCGCGTGCGATCCCTGCTGTGTCGCCGGCGAGAACGCTGCCGACCGGGCAGCCGAGCCCCTTCGATAGCGCGACAGACACGAGATCGAAGGGCCGCGCCAGCTCGGCCACGCTGAGCCCGCTTGCGGCAGCGGCGTTGAACAGCCGCGCGCCGTCGAGATAGGACGCGACCTCCGCCTTGCGCGCCGCGGCGCAGATCGCCGCG
>VAZF01000743.1 GCA_005888425.1 Alphaproteobacteria bacterium | reverse complement strand
CGCTAAAGAGGCCGCCCCGCCCGACGGCCGTGAACTGCACGCCGGAATTGGCCGCGCCGGCGCCGGCTTCGTGCCAGATCATATGGGCGTCTTCGCCGAGGATCACCTCGTCGCCCGGCCGTGTCAGCAGCTTCAGCGCGATCTGGTTCGACATCGTGCCGCTCGGCACGAACAGCGCCGCCTCCTTGCCCAGCAGTTCGGCGATCCGATCTTGCAGCCGGTTGACCGACGGGTCCTCGCCGTACTGATCGTCGCCGACCGGCGCTTCCGCCATCGCCCGCCGCATCGCGGGCGAGGGCCGCGTCACCGTGTCCGAGCGCAAATCGATCAGACGGGTGGACTCAACCATCGGCGTCGCTCCTCGGCGCAAACATGGCCGAAAGGCTAATCCTTCCGCCCTGGAAGAGACAGCGCTTCTCCCAGAGAGCGGGTTGCAATCGGCGGGCGCTCATGGTGTCATCCCGCATGGCTGTCTCACCGCGTGAGACAATGGTTTGGATCGGCAAATCCTGCTGGCGCGGCATCACCTGCGCCAGTTTGCTTTTGATGATGGCCGTCTGCATCGCGGCCGCGTGTTTGGCCGCGAACGGGTCCGACCCGCGGTTCTTCCGCATCGGCACGGCGGCGACGGGCGGCAGCTTCTTCGAGATTGGCGGCGTCGTTGCCGGCGCCATCTCCAGCCCGCAGGGGGGACCGGCCTGCGGCCATGGCGGCAGTTGCGGCGTTCTCGGCCTCGTCGCCGTGGCGCAGGCCACGCCGGGATCGATCGAGAACCTGCGCATGATCAACAGCGGCCAGATCGAATCCGGCTTCGCCCAGGCCGATCTGGCCGGTTGGGCCTATTACGGCACCAAGATCTTCGCCGAGGCCGGGCCGCAGCGGCAATTGCGCACGATTGCCAGCCTGTTTCCCGAAGCCACCCATCTCGTCGTCCGCGCCGACAGCCCGATCAAAAAGCTGGCTGACCTCAAGGGCAAGCGCATCTCGCTCGGCGAGTCGGGCTCCGGAACGGCCGCTGATGCCGCCGTCTTTCTCGCGACGGCCGGCTTCAAAGAGAAGGACATGACGCGTAAGTTTCTGCGGCCCGGTCCTGCCGCCGAGGAATTGAAGAGCGGCGAGATCGATGCCTTTTTCCTGGTTGGCGGCTATCCGATACCGGCAATCCGCGATCTCGCGGCGACGGTTCCGATCCGGCTCGTCTCGTTCGATGACCCGCTCCTCGACAGGCTGAAAAAGGATTTCCCGTTTTATCACCGCACGGTGATCCCGGCCGGAACCTATCCGAGCGTCGACGACGAGACAGTATCGCTCGGCTTCTCCGCGCTGTGGCTCGTCAATGCCGATACCGAGTCGGATCTGGTTTATGCGATAACCCAGTCGCTATGGAACCAGGGCACAAGACGCCTGCTCGATGCGCTCGATCCGATCGGGAAGAAAATCACCCTCGACCACGCCCTCGATGGCGTGTCGGTGCCCCTGCATGACGGGGCGGCGCGGTTCTATCAGGAGCAGGGGCTGCCTATTGGCGAGGCGCCGCAAGCCGCGGCCGACGGCGGCATCCAGAAGCACCCGTAAACCGAACGCATTTTGCTCTGCGTTTCCGGCCGGCGATCAGGGATGATTGGGGCATGAAGCTTCGCGAACGCTGGCGCGATTACTGGTCGCCTCGGGAACAGGTCGATACCTCGCCGCGCGTCTCCGACGAGGTCAAATACACGACCTGCTACATGTGCGCCTGCCGCTGCGGCATCAAAGTGCACCTGAAGGACGGCGGCATCCGATTTATCGAGGGCAATCCGAGGCACCCGGTTAATCGCGGCGTTATCTGCGGCAAGGGCGCCTCTGGCATCATGCAGCATTATTCTCCGGCGCGGCTCTCGAAGCCGCTGTTGCGGGTCGGCGAGCGCGGCGCCGGCGAATTCCGCGAGATCGAATGGGACGAGGCGATCGCCACCGCCGTCGACTGGCTGTCGACGATCCGCACGGAGGATCCGAGAAAGCTCGCCTTTTTCACCGGCCGCGATCAGAGCCAGTCCTTAACCGGGTTTTGGGCGACGCAGTTCGGCACGCCAAATTTCGCGGCGCATGGCGGGTTCTGCTCGGTCAACATGGCGGCGGCCGGCATGTACACGCTGGGCGGCAGCTTTTGGGAATTCGGCGAACCGGATTGGGAGCGCACGAAGCTCTTTTTGATGTTCGGCGTCGCCGAAGACCATGATTCCAACCCGATCAAGCTTGCCTTGTCCGGGCTGCGGCGGCGCGGCGCCAAGTTCATCTCGATCAATCCCGTGCGCACCGGATACTCGGCGATCGCCGATGAATGGATCGGCATCCGGCCGGGGACGGACGGCCTCTTTGTGCTGTCGCTCGTGCACGAGCTGCTGCGGGCCGACAAGGTCGATCTGGACTATCTGGGCCGCTACACAAACGCCGCTTGGCTCGTCATCCAGGCGCCCGGCAGCGCCGATGACGGCCTCTTCGCGCGCAACGAGGCCGGCGAACCTCTCGTGCTCGACAGCGCGGGCGGGTTGACGAGCGGGCTCGAACCCGGCGGCGAAGCGCGCGTCGTTGGCGAAGCGCAATTGCCCGACGGGCGCCGCGCCGTGCCGGTATTTCAACTCATCGCCGAGCGCTATCTCGATCCGCGCTATGCGCCGGAAGCCGTTGCGCCGGTCTGCGGCATCCCGGCCGAGACAATTCGCCGGGTTGCCGGCGAGATCGCGGCGACCGCTTTCGGACAGGAGATCGAGATCCCGGTCGCATGGACGGAT
>VAZF01000340.1 GCA_005888425.1 Alphaproteobacteria bacterium | reverse complement strand
GGTCGAGAAGACGCCCCTGAAGCGCGCTTGCAAGCCCGAGGACATCGCCGAGGTCATCTTCTTTCTGTGCGCCGGCGCGGCGATGGTGACCGGCCAGACGGTCATCGTCGATGGCGGGCTGACGCTGTGAACCTCTCGCCGATTGAAGGTCCCGCGGCCTGGGAAGGTCCGCAGATCGACTGGCAGAAGGAGGGTCTGCATATGCTCTCCCCGGAACAGATCGGGGAAATCGACGAGGCGCTAGGCCACCTCCGCTCGCTCGGCGACACCGATTTTGCCGAGATCGGGCCGGAGCATTTTCCGCTGCCGACGCTCGGCGGATTTCTTGCTGGCTTGGCCGAGCGGCTGCGCACCGGCCCCGGCTTTCTGCTGCTCCGCGGGCTGCCGCGCAAGCGCTGGCAGCTCGACGATCTGGCGCGGATTTATGTCGGGCTCGGCTGCTATGTCGGGCATCTCTCGCCGCAATCCTACCAGGGCGAGCTGCTCGGCCATGTGATTGATCTCAGCGATGTCGAGGCGCAGGCGCGCGGCTATCACAAGGGCGGCGCACAGCGCATGCACGGCGACAATTGCGACATTGTCTCGCTGATGTGCGTGCGCACCGCGCCATCCGGCGGCATCTGCCGGATCGCCAGCGCCGCGGCAGTGCACAACCGTCTCCTCGTGGAGCGCCCCGATCTGCTGGACGTGCTCTACGGCGAATATGTTTTTCGCCGCATGGAGCTCGATGCGGAATTTGGCGATGCCACGCTGGTGAAAAACGTCGTGATCTTCTCGCGCGACAGCGGCCAGCTGACCTGCAATGTCTCCGGCAGCTATCCGCACCGGGCGGTCACGGCCGGCGATGCGGCGATGACCACGCCGCAGATCGAAGCGCTTGAAGAGATGAAGCGGATGTCTGCCTCGCCCGACCTCTATCTCGACATGGAGATTCGGGAGGGCGACATCCAGTTCCTGAACAACCGCACGATCCTGCACGGCCGCACCGGCTATGAGGATGCAACCGACATCGCTCGCCGCCGCCACATGATGCGGCTATGGCTGGAAGTGCCGTCCTGGCCGGCCTTGCCGCGGAACCAGGGTGTGCATTGGCCCGAGGAGCGGCCGCTGTGGCTGCGCCAGCGCCGGCCTTTTATGGAGCTGCCGTCGCGCTACCTCGCGGAAATGAGCCGGCGGAAGCTCGAGCTGGCGCACTGAACAGCAATCAAACCGGCGGCGGCTTTGTCACCTGAAAGCTCTGCCGCTCCTCCATCCGCCGCATCCACGGCCGGATGTTCGGGTATTCCGATAGCGGCGCCTCGCCCTCCGGCACCCGGCCGAAAAAATAGAACAGCGGGATCACCATCAGATCGGCGAGGGTGACGCGGTCGCCGGTCAGATAGGGCTGCTCGCCCATCAGCCGCGAGATCTCCGAAACACAGAGCTGCGCCCGCGGCAATGCCGCGCTGATCGCCGCCTCATCGGCCGGCAATCCCATGCGCGGCTTCAGTACGCGGTTCACCAGAACGCCGGCGGCGATTGACGGCCAGGCATAGGCATCGACGATGCCCATGATCTGATTCATGCGGCTGAACTGGTGCAGATCGGTCGATTGCAGCGGCGCGACCGGAAAGCCCTCATCGATATAACGCAGGATCGCCTGCGTCTCGTAGAGCTGAAACCCGTCATGCTCGAATGCCGGGATTTTGGCGAAGGGATGTCGCGACAGATGCGGCTCCTCCCGATGCGGGCCAAAGCCGACCTCGACAAGCTCATGCGCAACGCCCTTCTCGGCGAGCGCCAGGCGGACACTCCACACATAGGTGCTGCCCGCCGTGCCATAGACGATCGGCCGCCCCATTTCCGCTCTCCATCGCGTCCGCGAATACGCCGCAACATGTCAACCCGGCCGCGCTTTGGTCAAGCGGGGCAGCGGCGCCGATTACAGCTTTTGGCCGCAGGGCAGGGGCGAGGGCGCCGGCAGCCTCGGCATCTGCCGCAGAATAAAGGCGCTGCGCTCGCGGACACCCTCATCGGGAGGGCTTGCCGAGCGGTCGAGCGGGTCGGGCAACACCGCGGCGAGCCGGGCGGCCTCGGTCGCGCTCAGCCTTAGCGCAGGCTTGTGGAAGTAATGCTCGGCCGCGGCTCCGGCGCCATAGATGCCGGGGCCCCATTCGACGACATTGAGATAGACCTCGATGATCCGCCGCTTGCTCCAGGTCAGCTCGATCAGCGCCGTGAAATAGGCTTCGAAGGCCTTACGGAGCCAAGTGCGGTCCGGCCACAGAAACACGTTCTTCGCGGTCTGCATCGAGATCGTGCTGGCCCCCAGCAGTCCGCCGTCCCCGCTTTGGTACTGCTCCCAGGCCATCTCGATCGCGCTCCAGTCGAAGCCGAAATGCCGGCAGAAGCGCTGGTCCTCGCTCGCGATCACGGCGCGGATCAGCGCTGGCGAGATGTCGTCGAGCGGCCGCCAGTTCTTGCGGATACCGTAGCCCTCGGCAGATCGCAGCAACATCAACGGCGTCACCGGCGGCGGCGCTACGCGATAAAGCATCGTCAGAAGGAGCGACAGGATCACAAAGCCAGTCAGGCAGCCGGCGGCGATCCGCCCGAGCCGGCGCAACACGGATCCCGCCTGGCGGTCATCGGCGGCCCGGGACCGGGCCGGCGGCCGCTTTCGATCCCTTCCGCTGTCCCCGGCCATCTACCCGACAATCCGCCACGCCAGCCCGGCAGTCCACAGCGGTTGCAGGCCCTATGCCGGACGGGCTAAGACCCCTGGCCGCCTTTCAGCGCAGGAGAATGACCGTGCCGCGTGGAGACGAACAGCACCGGAGCCCCAAATCCGATATCGAGATCGCCCAGGCCGCGACGATGCGGCCGATCGGCGAGATCGCCGATAAGCTCGGGGTGCCCGAGGACGCGGTGTCGCCCTACGGCCGGTACAAGGCGAAAATCTCCCTCGATTACATCCGCTCGCTGTCGGGCCGGCCGAACGGAAAGCTGGTCCTCGTCACCGCGATCACCCCCACTCCGGCCGGCGAGGGCAAGACGACGACGACAGTCGGGCTCGGCGACGCGCTGAACCATATCGGCAAGAAAGCGATCCTCTGCCTGCGCGAGCCGAGCCTTGGTCCCAGTTTCGGCATGAAGGGCGGCGCGGCCGGCGGCGGCTATGCCCAGGTCGTGCCGATGGAGGACATCAACCTCCATTTCACCGGCGATTTCCACGCGATCGGCGCCGCCAATAATTTGCTCGCGGCCTTGGTCGACAATCACATCTATTGGGGCAACGCGCCGGCCATCGACTCGCGCCGCGTCACTTGGCGGCGCGGCCTCGACATGAACGACCGCGCCTTGCGCTCGATCGTCTCCTCCCTTGGCGGGGTCGCCAACGGCTTCCCACGCGAGGACGGGTTCGACATCACGGTCGCCTCGGAGGTGATGGCGATCTTTTGTCTCGCGACCGATGTGCATGATCTGAAGCGCCGTCTCGGCAACATCATTGTCGCGCAGAACCGCGCGCGGGAACCGGTTCGCGCCAGCGAACTGAAGGCGGCGGGCTCGATGGCGGTGCTGCTGAACGACGCATTGGCGCCGAACCTGGTACAGACGCTGGAGAACAGCCCCGCCTTCATCCATGGCGGGCCGTTCGCCAATATCGCGCATGGCTGCAATTCGGTGGTCGCGACGACGACGGCGCTAAAGCTCGCCGATTACGTCGTGACCGAAGCCGGCTTCGGCGCCGATCTCGGGGCCGAGAAATTTTTCGACATCAAGTGCCGCAAAGCGGGGCTCAGGCCGGCCGCGGCGGTCGTTGTCGCCACCGTGCGGGCGCTCAAGATGCATGGCGGCGTGCCGCGCGACGGGCTCAAGGAAGAGAATGTCGCGGCGGTCGAGAAGGGTTTCGCCAATTTGCAGCGCCATCTCGAAAACTTGCGCGGTTTCGGTGTGCCCGCGGTGGTCTCGGTCAACCGCTTCAGCGCCGATACCGAGGCCGAGCTCGGCCGCCTCAAGGAATTGTGCGCCAAGGAAGGCGTCGAGGCGGTCGTCGCCGATCATTGGGCGCGCGGCGGCGAGGGCGCGGCGGATCTCGCGCGCGCGGTCGTCAAGCTCGCCGACAGCGGCAAGGCCGAGTTCAAGCTTCTCTATCCCGACGAGATGCCGCTTCGCGACAAGATCAAGACCATCGCGCAGAAGATCTATCGCGCCCGCGACATCGCCTGCGAAGCCGCCGTCGAGAGCCGCCTCGCTGAATTGCAGAAGGGCGGGTTCGGCAATTTCCCGGTGTGCATCGCCAAGACGCAATACAGCTTTACCACCGATCCCAACGCCAAGGGCGCGCCCACCGATCACGTCCTGGGCGTGCGCGAGATCCGGCTCTCGGCCGGCGCCGAATTCGTCGTCGCGGTCTGCGGCGAGATCATGACGATGCCGGGTCTGCCGCGCGTGCCCGCCGCAAACAATATCGATCTGGCCGAGGACGGCCGTATCACCGGGCTGTTCTGATCTGCATGGAGGGAGCCGAGGTCAAGGTTTGGCGCCGGGCGGAGCGCGAACGCCTGATCGCGCTCCGGCAAGGCTTGCCGGCTGCTCAGAGGCACAATTGGAGCGCGCAGATCGACGCCGCGCTGCGTGGCATCCTCGCCAAGCGGCCAGGCATTCTCGGCGTCTATTGGCCGTTCCGCGCCGAGTTCGATCCGCGCCCGCTGGTTGATTGGGCGGTCGCCGCCGGGCGCACGGTCGCGTTGCCGGTTGTCATCGACAAAAAGGGCCCGCTCGAATACCGCGCCTGGCGGCCGGGCGATAAGCTCGTCGACGGCGTCTGGAACATCCCGATCCCGGAGAAGCGCGACATCGTCACGCCGGCGCTCGTCTTGGCGCCGCTCGTCGGCTTCGATGAGGCTTGTTACCGGCTCGGCTATGGCGGCGGTTATTTCGACCGCACCTTGGCGGCATTGTCGCCGCGTGCCTTCGCAATCGGGGTCGGCTTCGAGGTGCAGCGGATCGCGACGATCTACCCGCAATCCTTCGACATAGCGATGGATCTAATCATCACCGAGACCGGCATCCGCGAGCGATCTGCCGGAACAGCGCGCTCAATCGCCGGCTGACGCGCGCCCGCGGCCGCGGCGGCCCCGCGCCGCTGACCCGCCGCCCGAGCCGCGGCTCCGACGGCCGCCACGCCCAAGGCCAAGCTCCTTGGCCAAGTTGGAGCGCTGCTCCGAATAGCTCGGCGCTGTCAGCGGATGGTCGCTCTGAAGATTCCAGCGCCGCAGATAAAGCTCGGCGCTCAGCCCATGCCGCGTGTTGAGATGGCGGCGCAGCATTTTGCCCTTCCAGCCGCAATCGAGGCAGATGACGGCATCGCGCTGCACCGAGCGTCGCACCGATACCGCCGGGGTCAGAGGCGCCTGCGGCTCGGTGGCCTTGCCGAGACTGCCGATCGTGCGATGCACCGAGCTGATCAGCTCGGGGATCTGCTCAGGCGCCAGGCTGTGATGCGAGACATAGCTGGTGATAATCTTGGTAACCAATTGAGGATAAGCGCCTGGATATTTGGAATCGGCGGCCATTCTGCGCCCCTGTTCAAGTCGCGGCGTATAAGATGGCAACAGCCAAGCAAAAGCAAGACCACTTGCCGTGATAAAACCGGGACAACTATTGCTTTGCTTGAGGCAGCTGATAGCGGGGCTGGCGCCTCAGCGCCATTACGCCGCCATGCGGTGCTGACGGATCAGGGACAGGATCTCGGCGGCGGCGGCCGGGATGTTGGTGCCGGGCCCGTAGATCGCGCTAACCCCGGCCTTCTTCAGAAAATCATAATCCTGCGGCGGGATGACGCCGCCGCACACGACGAGGATGTCGCCGGCGCCCTCGCGCTTTAACGCTTCGATCAATGCCGGCACGAGCGTCTTGTGCGCCGCCGCCTGGCTCGACACCCCGACAATGTGGACATCGTTCTCGACCGCCTGGCGGGCCGCTTCCTCCGGTGTCTGGAACAACGGGCCGATATCGACATCGAAACCGATATCGGCAAAGGCGGTGGCGATGACCTTGGCGCCGCGGTCGTGGCCGTCCTGGCCGAGCTTGACGACCAGCATGCGCGGCCGCCGCCCTTCTTCGCGCGCAAAGCTTTCGATCTCTCGCTGGATGCGGCGGAAACCTTCATCGTCCCGATACTGCCCGCCATAGATGCCGGAAACCGACCGCGTCGCTGCCTGGTGCCGGCTGAAGACTTGCTCGAGCGCATCGGAGATCTCGCCGACCGTCGCGCGCGCGCGGCTCGCCTCGATCGACAGTGCCAGCAGATTGCCTTGGCCGGATTTTGCCGCTTCGGTCAGCGCGGCGAGAGCCGCTTTCACACGCCCGGCATCGCGGCTTTTGCGCACCTGTTTGAGGCGCGCGATCTGCGTCTTGCGCACGGCATCGTTGTCGACATCGAGGATCTCGACCGGCGAGGTCTCGTCCGACTGGTACTTGTTTACACCGACGATGACTTCTTCGCCGCGGTCGATCGCCGCCTGCCGCCGCGCCGCCGACTCCTCGATGCGCAATTTCGGCATCCCGCTCTCGACCGCGCGTGTCATGCCGCCGAGCGCTTCGACTTCTTCGATGAGCCGCATCGCCGCCTCGGCGATCGAATGAGTCAATGTCTCGACGTAATAGCTGCCGCCAAGCGGATCGATGACATGTGGGATGCCGGTCTCCTCGGCGAGGATCAGCTGGGTGTTGCGTGCGATTTTGGCCGAGAACGGCGTCGGCAATGCCAGCGCCTCGTCAAAGGAATTGGTGTGCAGTGACTGCGTGCCGCCGAGCACCGCAGCAAGCGCTTCGATCGTCGTGCGGATGATGTTGTTGTGGGGCGCCTGCTCGGTGAGGCTAACCCCTGAGGTCTGGCAATGCGTGCGCAATACCAGGCTCGCCGGGTTCTGCGGCGCGAATTGCTGCATGAGCCGTGCCCATAGGAGACGCGCCGCGCGAAGCTTCGCAATCTCCATGAAGAAGTTCATGCCGATGCCGAAGAAGAACGAGAGGCGCGGCGCGAAATCGTCGATCTCAAGCCCGCGCGACAAGGCGGCGCGCACATAGTCGAGCCCGTCCGCCAGTGTGAATGCCAATTCTTGAACAGACGTCGCGCCGGCCTCCTCCATATGATAGCCGGAGATCGAGATCGAGTTGAATTTCGGCATGTGCCGCGCGGTGTATTCAATGATGTCCGCGACGATGCGCATCGAGGGTCCGGGCGGGTAGATGTAGGTGTTCCGGACCATGAACTCCTTCAGAATGTCGTTCTGGATCGTGCCCTGAAGCTTGTCTTGCGGCACGCCCTGCTCCTCGGCGGCGACGATAAAGCCGGCGAGCACCGGCAACACGGCGCCATTCATCGTCATCGACACGCTCATCCGGTCGAGCGGGATGCCGTCGAACAGGATCTTCATGTCCTCGACCGAGTCGATCGCGACGCCCGCCTTGCCGACATCGCCGACGACCCGCGGATGGTCGCTGTCATAGCCGCGATGGGTTGCCAGATCGAAAGCGATCGACAGCCCCATCTGCCCCGCCTTCAGATTGTCGCGGTAGAAGCGGTTCGACTCCTCGGCCGTCGAGAACCCCGAATACTGCCGGATCGTCCACGGCCGGTTCGCATACATCGTCGCGCGCGGTCCACGCAGATAGGGCGGCGCGCCGGGCAATGCCTCGCGCCACGGGAACCCCTGAGCCTCGATGTCCTCGAGATCGGCCTCGGTATAAAGCGGCTTGACCGTCATCCCCTCGGGTGTCTGCCAATCGAGGCTCGTGAGCGGCTTCCCTTTCAGCTCGGCGGCCGCCAGCGCCTGCCAGCGCGCGATATCGGGCGGGCCGGGTTCGCGGTCTTTTGCCTTGGCTTTCTTCGCCATCGGGATCTCCGGCGCGGCGGTGTGCCTCTTCCAATCGCCGCGAGTATATGGGCTTCGGACAGCGTTTCGTCCATTTTCCGCGACCTCGCTCGGCGCCCGCGGCGCTATCCCAGCGTCGCCCCGAGGGTGGCCGCGATTTGCTCTATAACCCGCTCTTCACTCGCGACGCGTTAATCTCACCGCATGCTCGCCAGAATGCAGAGCCGCTTTCATGACGTCCGCCTCCGGCTTGAGAACTACGTGCCGCGCACCGCCGGCGGCCGGCTGTTCTGGGAGTTATTTTTGTTCGGTTTCAAGGAAGGGTGGGCTTGCCTGTTCGGTGGCACGCTGCTCGCGCTGCTCCTGCTGACGAAATGGCTATGGCCGGCGGGCGCCCCGTTGGCGCGCTACGATTTTCTGTTCCTGGCAGCGCTCGCTATTCAGGCGATGCTGCTGCTTCTGCGGATGGAGACCGTCCGCGAGG
>VAZF01000339.1 GCA_005888425.1 Alphaproteobacteria bacterium | reverse complement strand
GTCTCCGCGCAAGTCGATGCCGGCGTCGCGGCGATGGTCGCCGGCGTGCCGGGCGTGTCGATCTCCGGGCTCATCTTGCCGGCGGCCGATGCCGACGTGTTCACGGCCATCGCGCAACGCTTCGGAAACAACGCGGCGAACAATCGCAGCATCTCGATCGCCGTCGACGGACAGCCGGCAATCCCGGTGACCTTCGCACAAGGGGCCGACCTCCCCGGCTTCATCGCCAACATGCAGACCGCGATCAATAACCGGCTCGCCGCCTCCGGTATGACGGGTGCGGTGATCGTCGACGTGCCCGCGGCGGCAGGGGTTCGGCAGCTGCACGTTACGAGCAACGGCGGCAGCGTCGTGATCGGCTCGGCGCAGCAAAGCGATGTCGCGGCGGGGTTGCAGCTCGGCGTCGTCAATGGTGGGATCGAGATCAGCCGCTGGTCGCGGGCGCGGCCGGCGCCGACCGGCATCGTCGCGCGGCTGGACAACGCTCCCGACGATCTGGCCCGGTTGCTCGCGTTTGCGACGACCAACCAGGATGCGATCGGCGATTGGCGGCTGACCGACCCCGGGGCCGGCGCGCAATACCAAGCCACCCCGTTTCCCGCCGCTCCGGCGCAGCCGCTGCATGTCGGGACGAGCTTTGTTCCGGCAGCGGGCGATACGGCGCTCGGCTCGCTGCTCAACGTGCGGCAGCATCTCGGGACGCTCGCCGCGTCGATCGCCAACAATTCGAGCAACCGGTTCGCCGCCGGCGTGCAAGCATTGCGTCTCGCGATTACTCCGCGCTTCGAAGGATCGGATGCCGGAGTGGATTCTCGGCTCACCAGCACAGGCGCTGCGAATATCGGCACGGCAGGAGAGCTGTTCGATCCGGCCGCACCGGGAGCCTACAACGTCCGCGCCTATACGGTCGGCCAAACCGGAGGCGTCAGCGGCGCCGGTCCGTTCCAAGGAGGCTCGGCCGGGGGCAGCAACGGCAACTTCCCGCAGCTCGCGGACTATCAGGCGGCCTTCACGGTGATCGACCGCGAGGTCGACATCTTCAACCTGATGGTGCTGCCGCGCGCGCTCGCCCAGTCCGACAACAATCGCGCGCAAATCTGGGGGCCGGCGAGCGGCTTTTGTCAGCAGCGCCGCGCCTTTCTGATTGTCGATGCGCCGTCCGACAACAACGCCTGGGCGGATGTCAACGAAGTGACGGCAGCATCACAAGGCATTACCGACATGCGCATCGGCGTCAGCACCGACCACGCCGCCATCTACTGGCCGCGGCTGCGCGTTGTCGTCGACCGAGCCGAGCGCTCGATCGATCCGTCCGGCACCGAGGCCGGTCTCTATGCCCGGATCGATGTGAGCCGCGGCGTGTGGAAGGCGCCCGCCGGGCTCGAAGCCAATCTGCTCGGCGTGCGCGGCGTCGAGCACCGCATGACCGACGCCGACAACGGCACCATCAATCCGCAGGCCGTGAACGCGATCCGCCAATTCCCGAACGGCATCGTGTCGTGGGGCGCACGCACGATGGTCGGGTTCGACAATTCCGGCAATGACGACTTCAAATACATTCCGGTTCGCCGGCTCACCTTGATGATCGAGGAGAGCCTCTACCGCGGCCTAGGCTTTGCGGTGTTCGAGCCCAATGACGAACCGCTATGGGCGCAGATCCGCCTGGCCGCCGGCAGCTTCATGAACGGGCTGTTCCGCCAGGGCGCCTTTAAGGGGGCAAAAGCCTCCGACGCCTATTTCGTCAAATGCGACGCGGAAACGACGACGCAGAACGACATCGATCTGGGCATCGTCAACGTCGTGGTCGGCTTCGCGCCGCTCAAACCGGCCGAGTTCGTCATAGTCGTCGTGAGGCAGATCGCCGGCCAAGCGCAAACCTAATCGCGCACGGGGGACAGCACCATGGTTCAGTTCGCCGTCAACACGACCCGTATCGATCCCTACAAGAATTTCAAGTTCCGCGTCACTGTCGACCAGCAGATCGTCGCCGGGGTCAGCAAGGTCAGCGGCCTCAAGCGCACGACCGAGGTCGTCACGCATCGCGATGGCGGCCAGCAGGCGATGAAGTTTCACTCGCCCGGCGTCACCAATTTCGAGCCGATCACGCTCGAACGCGGCATCACCTACGACGCGACTTTCGAAGCCTGGGCGCAAACCGTGTTCAATGTCGAGGGCGACGCCGGCATGTCACTGAAAAATTACAAGAAGAACATGACGATCGAGCTCTACAACCTACAGGGCACGAAGGTACGGGCCTGGAACGTCTATCGCTGCTGGGTGTCGGAGTTCACCGCCGTGCCCGAGCTCGATGCGAACGGCAATGCGATCGCGTTCGAATCAATCATCGTGCAGAACGAGGGCTTCGAGCGCGATATCGCGGTCGTCGAGACTGCGGAATTCTGAGCCGCGGAGCTTGCGATCCGTGTCCCCCGCCCGCGATCCCTTCTCTGCCGGCCGATTTCGGCTGCGCGCGCTGAACGGCAGCGACGAATTCCTGCTCGACGCCGCGGATCCGCGCGCGCCCCACGCACTATTGCGCCGCCTTGTCCTCGAGGGCGGGGATATCGACGCGCTGACGATCGCCGAATATGACCGCCTGCTCGCCGCTGTCTTCGAGGCATTGTACGGCGATCAGGTCGAAGCGCGGACGCAATGCGCGGCGTGTTCCGAGCCGCTGGACATTTCGTTGTCGCTCGCGGCGCTCGCGGCGGCGCCGCCGGATGTCGCAATCGAGTTGGCCGGACCTGACGAACGCGGCACGTTTCTGCTGCCGGACGGCCGCCGCATTCGCGCACCGACCGTCGGCGATGTGGAGCATGCGGTGCGCTCCGTCGATATCGCGGCGCTGCGGCATGCCTGCGTCCTCGAGGGCGATGCGGACGCCGATCCGGAATTGCTCGATGCGGCATTGGAGGCGGCGGCGCCCGCGCTCACACGCGATGTCGCGGCGACCTGCCCGCATTGTGCCGCGGCTCAGCCGGCGATGACCGCCGCGCTCTCGCCCGGCTGTGCGAAGCCGAACGCGCGGCCGCCCGGCGGGCCGCATGACGTCCTATCTGCAGCGCCTCTTCGATCGCGCGGCCGGGTTGGCGGCCAGGCCGGCAACGGCGCTCACCCCGAGTTTCTCCAGCCGGTCTCCAATCGCTGAAGCCGACCAGCGGCTGAACCTTCCCGATCTTGGCGCATCGTTGTTTGCGCTGTCTCCCGGCTTCGATGCGCCCTCTCCTGGTGACGACGAGACGCTGAGCGGCATCGAGGAGCCGGCCGCGAGACCGATGCCGCGCCGCGCCGCGCCGCCCATTGCGGCTTCGACCGAAGCTCCGCCGCTGTCGCCGGCCGATCAAGCGACGTGGCGGCCGCGGCTCCCAGTGCCGCCAGAGCAGCCGCCTCTCACGCCAGCGCCCGAAGCAAGAGGGGCGCGCGATATCGCCCCGCCACATGTTGCAGCGCCGCGCGAGCGGGCCGTATCGCAGTCGGCCGCCGAGCCGGCGTCGCGGCCGGCCGCGTTGGAACCGATCCCGCCAGCGCTGCGCGCCGTCCCCCAGCAACCGTTGGAACCGGGTGCGGCACGTGAGCCGCTACAGCCGCGAGAAGCCGAAACATCGGCAACGCCGCTTAAACCGAGCCCGATGCCAGCGGCCGCAAAGGCCGAGGCGCGAGTCGTCAGACCGCTGGAACCGCTACCGTTGCCCGCACCCGAACCGCTGCCCGGACCGGCGCCGTCGCCGCGCGAGGTTGCCGAGCGGCGACAGCCGCCCGTCATGCGCCGCGAGATCGTCGCGGCGGCCGCCCCTGAAGCGGCGGCGCAGCCGCCCGCGCGCATGATGCCGGCGACGGCGGAGTCGGTATCGCGCATCGGCAAGCTGACGCCGCGCCGCCGCGCGCAACTGGTTTTCGGATTACGAAGGCGGTGACGCGATGCCGCTCGCCGACCTCTCGCTCGTCACGAGCAGCCTGCGCACGCTGATGGACCTCAACATGCGGCGGCTGATGGGCGGCGTTCCGCCCGGCGCGATCTCGATCTCGACGTTGCCGCCCGAGAAGGTCGGTGCGGCGCAGAATACACTCAACCTGCACCTCTATCACATCGCGGAAGACCGCTATTACAAGAACATGCCCGGCCCAGGGAACGACGCGCGCAACATTGCACGCGCGCCAATGGCGCTGGCGCTCTTCTACATCCTGACCGCGCATCACGAGCAGAACCCCGACATCGACGCGCTGACGCAGCAGCGGCTGATGGGTCTGGCGCTGAAGACAATGCACGACTACCCGATCGTCGGCGATCGGCTGATGATCGATGCCGGCGCGGGGGCGGGTCCGCAGGCGGTGCTCCATCCCGCGTTGCAGGGAGACGACAATCCGCTTCAGATCATCCTGCGGCCGCTGACCCCGGAAGATACGCTCGCCTTCTGGTCGACGGACGATCAGCAGACCGCGCGCCTGTCGGCCTATTACGAGGTGCGCGTCGTCATGCTGACCCCGGAAGCGCCGGAGCGCTTCCCCGGCATCGTGCTGTCGATCGGCGAATACGTGCGTGCCTTGGGGGCAGCGACGCTGACGGGCAGCCGTTCGACGGTGCATTTCACGATCCCGGCGGCCATCGGGGGCGGCGCGCAGGCCGTGACCGTGGAACCCGCGCGGGTTCAGCTCAATCCCGGTTCGGCGCCGCCGAACGACTCCGTCACGCTGCTCGGCAGCAAATTGACGAGTGGGGTCGCGCAGAGCCTCGTGTTGCGCGCCGCCGCCTGGAGCCGCCTCACTCCGCCGGTCAACCGCGTCGAGCTCGACCCTGCGATGAACCCGGGCTGGGCGCTGAGCTTGGCCGCCGACCGCATCGATTTCCGCGCCCAGCCAAATCTCGCTTTTATTGACGGCGGCGTGCCGCGGATCGTCGATGTGCTGCCCGGCATCTACGCCGCGTCGGTGCGCACCGTTATCGGCGATCGCGTCTTCGCCGGCGAACGCATGACATCGGGCGTCGAGAGCAACCAGATTGCCTTTGCGATCGGGCCGCGCATCGCCGGTCATGGGCCGCCAGACCCCGTCACGCGGCGCATTCGCATCGATATCGTTGCGGCCTTCGACCTGTCGCTGCCGGCGCTCGGGGTCGAACTCGTCGTGCAGGGCGACGCCTACGTCCGGCTCGCCGCCTTCACCGGCAACCCGGCAATCGATGATGGCGCCTTTGTCGTCGATCCCGCCGGGTTGGTGTTGCAGCCGCTGTTCAATCCGCTGGCGCCGGGTTTTCACGCGGTGCGCCTGATCGTCAACGGCGCCGAGGCGCAACCCTTCTGGATCGAGATCTGAGCGATGGCCGTGTTCTCCGCTCAGCCCGTCATCGAGATTGCGCCCGAATTTGCTGCGGAGCGGGCGCCGAAAGTCGCGCCGGCAACCCTGCTCGACCTCATCGTCGCGCGCGTGCGCATGGCCTTGCAAAGCGAGGCCGGGCCAGCGCGGAGCGCGTTGGAAGCTCGCCTCGCCGGGCCGGATGGCGCGGCGCGGTCGCGCGTGACGGAGGCATTTGGCCTCTCCGCCACTGCCATCGATCTCCTCGACCTGGCTTGCGCGCTTGCCGCCGATCCGAGCTTGGGTGAAGCCTACTCAGCGGCGCAAGGCGCAACGCAGCGTGTCTGTCCGACCGAAAATCTGGCGCGCCGTCTGTTCGGTCACGCGGATCGATCGGACGAGCCGGTGTGGCGGGCCGGCATGCCTCTCGCAGTTTGGGGACTGCTGGTGCCGATCGCACGAGTAGCCGGCGAGCCCGACGCGTTCGAGGCCGACCCGCGCATCGTCGATTGGCTGCGCGGCGTGGTCGGCCTCGACGCCGCGCTGGTCGGCCGCGCCCGTCTGATCGAAGCACAGCCGCCGTTCGCCGCCTGGCCGGTCGCCGCGACCGCGCGCGACGCGGTGCGGGCCACCGACAGCGGCAACCCCGCGCGCGTCGTCGTCGCCGCCGCGCCGGGCAGCGGACGCGCCACTTTTGCCGCCGCTGTCGCCGCCGCTCTCAACCGCCGGGCCCTCGCCGTCGATCCGGCGGGCATCGAGGATGTCCCCGATCTGCTGATGCGCGCACGGCGGCTGGCGCGATTGGCCGATCTGATCCTGGTATGGCGACATCAGGACGGCTTGCAATTGCGCGCTCATCCGGCCGCGGCGCCGCTCGAATTCGTCACCACGGGACCGCGCGGCCGCATCGCACCGATCGACGGCACCACCGATCTCGCCGTGCCGCTGCCGGGGCCCGATCGTGACGAGCGGCGAGAATTGTGGCGCCGGCTGATCGCGGTCGCGGCCACGTGGCCGTCCGCATCGGTCGATGCTTTGTCCTCGCGCCCCGGCATCGTCACCGGCGACATCGTCGCGGTGGCACGCAGTGCGCCGAGCGGGCCGGAGCAGGCGATCGACCGGCTCCGTGCTCGCGCCCGCGCCGCGCTCGGCGACACCGCCCGCGCGCTGACGCCGCGGCTGCGTTGGGACGACATGGTGCTGCCGGCGCCGACCCGCGAGGCTCTGGAAGAAATCGCGTTCGAGGCCGGCGCCCGCCTGCGGCTGCTCGCGGAACCCGAGCCGGGCCGGCTCTTTGCGCGAAACGGCGGGCTCGCGGCGCTGTTCAGCGGTCCTTCCGGCACCGGCAAGACGATGGCGGCAGAGGCGATCGCTGACCGGCTCGGCGCGGATCTGCTGATCGTCGATCTCGCCGCGACGGTGTCGAAATATATCGGCGAGACCGCGAAGAACCTGAGCCGCGTCTTCGACGAGGCGGCCGGCGCCGGCTGCATCCTGCTGTTCGACGAAGCCGACGCGCTGTTCGCGAAGCGCACCGAAATCAAAGACTCGCACGACCGCCACGCCAATACCGACACGAACCACCTGCTGCAATTGCTCGAGGGCTTCGACGGGCTGGCGATCCTCGCGACAAACCGGCGCGCCAATATGGATCCCGCCTTTGTGCGCCGCATCCGCCACGTCGTCGAGTTCGCGCGCCCCGCCGCGGCGGAGCGCCGGATCATATGGCGGCGGGCCATCGCGGCCCTGGCCGGAGAAAGCCGCGCCGCCGAGCTGGCCAGTCTCCTCGATGCGCTTGCCGATCAACACGAGTTGACCGCGGCGCAGATCAAGAATGCCATGCTGACCGCGCGATACGCGGCGATGCGCGAGGGAGGCCCGATCAACGCCGAGCAGATCCGGCGCGGCCTCGGCCGTGAATTGATCAAGGACGGCCGCCCGGCCAACGCGCCTGCGCGCGCGACGCGCATTCGCCTGGGCTGAGCCGAGGAGGACGACGCCATGCCTGAAACGGGCTATTCGCAAGCCGCCAAAGTCAATCGCGGCGCGCTGGTGCAGCTCGTGCCCGACATCGTCGGCGTCGTGCCGAACATCGTCACGTTTCAGTACAACCCGGAAAAGATCACGCGCGGTGTCGAACCGTGGAACCCCTTCGACGTCGACCAGACAAAGCGCGGCGCGCAGGCACCGACCGTGCAGCCCTATGACCCTGAGGAGACCTTCAGCTTCACGCTCGAATTCGACGCCGCGGATGCATTGGAGGACGGCAACCCGCTTGCGATCGCGACCGGCATCGCCGGCCGTCTCGCCGCGCTGAAAAAGCTGACATTGCCGACCAAGGGGCTGATCGGCGACCTCGCGGCCAGCGCAAAGGCACTGTTCGGCGGGGCGTCCTCGCAGGCGGTGCGCCCGACCGTGCCAGTTGTCCTTCTCGTGCTTGGGCCGGGCATCGTGCTGCCGGTGCGCATCACGAGGCTATCGTTCGACGAAACAATGTTTTCGCCGCTGCTCTACCCGCTGCAGGCGAGCGCCAGCATCGAGCTCAGGGTGTTGACGCCCGAGGTCTTCCGCTGTCGCGCCGATGTGCCGGCGCGCGTCGCCCGTGCGGCGTACAACTTCACGCGATTGCAGGAAGACACGCTGGCGCTTGCCAACATCGGCGGCAGCCTCAGCGAGATCCGCGGCATCTTGCCGTTCTGAGGAAGCGCGATGGCCGTCTTCGACGATAAGAGCCGCTACGTCCGCTTCGCCACGGTTTATGCCGCGACCGACCGGCGCGGGCGGCAAGTGCAGGCGCTGACGGCCGCGCTCGTGCCGCCGCAGAACAAGCTTGGCGAGCATTTGCGGCGCGACGGCCAGCGACTCGATCACCTCGCGAATTTTTATCTCGGGGACCCGAACGGCTTCTGGCGCATCGCCGAGATAAACGGCGCGATCCTGCCCGACGCCCTGGCGCTCGTGCGCAGCACCACGATACCGACGCAGAGGTGACCGATGGGTTTCGGCGCGATCATCACCTCCGAGGACCAAAATACGCCGCTCAGCGACGATTTGCTGAAATGGCTCGTCGAGGCCCGCGTCGAACAGGAGCTGTCGGCACCAACGCGTTTTGCGATCCGCTTCGAGGACGATACCTGCGAGGGAAGCCTGCAAGTCCTGAAAGCGAAGGAAATCAAGCCGAACACGGTGATGGCAATCCTCGCTCCGGACGGCAATAAACTCGCTTGTCTCGTTCGCGGCCGCGTCACGCAGGTACGGTTTGCGGTGATGCTCGGGGTTGCCGGCTCCTGGGTCGAAATTCGCGGCGAAGACCGCCGGATCGAGATGGACCGGAACTGCGTCCACAAAGCGTGGCGCGGCCTCGCTTCGGACGCGGCGAACACAATCCTCAATGACTATCATTTCACGCCTGACGTCGAGGCGACGAAGAAGCTCTATTCCGATAGAGAGCATACGCTCAATCAGCGCGATACCGATCTCGCCTTCCTCGAGCGGATCGCCCGCGAGAACGGATACGAGTTCTGGATCGAATACGGCGTGAAGGATTCGGCTTCGACGCCGGGAGCGCCGATCGGGATCGACGAGACGGCGAAATTGCGAGCCTCCCCGCCGCGCGATGCGGCACCCGTGCCGCCAATCCTTCTGGCGTTGCCTGGTGCGCCGTCGCTGCACGTCAACGTGCCGCCAGACCAATGCCCGAACGTCACCTCGTTCCAGGTCGACACCGATGTGGAGCGCGCCAGTTTGGCGAGTGGCGCGGCGATCAATCCGTGCACCGGCAAGCTGGAGAAAACCCACGTTGTCAACCCTCAGCCCGGCCTCGATAACGGCCCGACGCTATCCCGGATCGACGATGTCAAGCGCCGGCTGTCAATAACGACCGCCGGCGGTGTGGACGAATTGCAGCCGAAACAGGAGGCGGCGCTCGTTGAGGCTGGCTGGTTTGTCGAGGCAACCGCGAGCACGACAGCGCACATGCTTGGCGCTCTCGTGAATCCGCACGAGGTCGTGCCGGTCGAGGGAGTCGGTGCTGAGTTGTCCGGGCCCTACCAGGTGACGGCGGTGACGCATGTCATCAATGCCGCGGATCATTTTATGGACATCAGTTTGCGCAGCAATATCGGGAACAGGACATAAGCCATGGAATCTACGCGCAACGCCGTCATCGAGACGGAGCGCATGTTCCACGCGCTGGACGGCCAGTTCTTCGGCAAATATCGCGGATTGGTTGTCGATAATACCGATCCGACCCATCGCGGCCGGCTGCAGGTGAAGGTGCCGGCCGTCATGGGCGAGGAAACGCTGTGGGCAGAGCCCTGCGCGCCCTACGCCGGCGACGGCGTTGGCTTTTTTGCGCTGCCGCCGGCCAATGCCGGCGTCTGGGTCGAGTTCGAGGCGGGCGATCCACGCTATCCCATCTGGAGCGGCTGCTTCTGGGCATGCGGGCAGATCGATGCGGCCGACGCCGCACCGTCGATCAAGTTCTTCAAGACCGACAGCTTCACGATCCGTATCGACGATGAACAAGGCGAGATGGTCATCGAAACAAAGACCGGCTCGCGTATCACGGTAAACGGCACCGAGGTGAAGCTCGAGGCGGCGCAGGTGAGCCAAGTCGCGCAGACTGCAAAGACCGAACTGACGCCGGCGTCGTTCAGCGTCAATAACGGCGCGCTCGCCGTGGCAGTCATCTGATGCCCGAGCCGCTGCACGCCATCCGCTTCCCGTTCGCGATCGATCCCGGCGCCGGCGCGCTGGCGCAGGAGGGCGATTACGAAGCGTATATCCGCCAGCTGATCCGCCAGGTTCTGCTGACCGCGCAGGGCGAACGCATCAACCGGCCCGATTTCGGCGCCGGCATCCGCAAGCTCGTGTTTGCGCCGGCGTCGCCGGCAACCGCCTCGCTGACGCAAACGCTCGTCTATGAAGCGCTGTCTAACTGGCTCTCGGACCTTATCCGGCTTGAACAGGTGTCGGTCGAGGCCATTGGGGAGCGCATCAATATCGGCGTGGATTATACCGTCGTCGCACAGGGCGAGCGGCAATTCCTCAATGTGGAGGTGACGCTCTGATGGCGGGGTTCGATCGCCGTGCCGCGCTATGCGAGCAGCCCGCGCCGCCGCGGGTCACCGGCATCGATTTTGTGCAGGTGGTCGATCCACACGACCAGCATGTCCTGCAGGTCTTTTTCCTGATCGATCCGGACACGCTCGCGGCGCCGATGGTGGCGGCCGCGGCGATGCCGACCGGCGCCGCTCCGGGGCTCGTCAGCATCGTCAGCACTTCGGGCGGCGAGTCCATCGTTTCGCCGCACATCGTCAGGCAGACATGGGAATCGCAGGCGACGCCGGCCGGACCGCGCACGGTTCTCGAAATCGAAGTCGCCGAGCCTGGTGATTTCTCGATGTACCGGCTGACGATCAACGATGCGCGTGTCGATCGCTGGTTCAACGACGTCGCGTTCTCGTTCAAGCAGGGCTGCCCGTCCGACCTCGATTGCGAGCCGACAAGCGAGTGCCCGGAAGAGGACATGCCCGAGCCGCGCATCGACTATCTCGCGCGCGACTTCACCAGCTTCAACAACGCGCTGCTCGATTTCGGGGCCGAGAACTGGCCGCAGTGGCGTGAACGTATTCCGGCCGATGCCGGCGTCATGCTGATGGAGGTATTCTCCGCGCTCGGCGATGAATTTTCGTACATTCAGGACCGTTACGCGCGCGAAGCCTATCTCGCGACCGCAACGGAAGGCCGCTCGCGCCGGGGCCTCGCGCGGCTCGTCGATTACCGTCCCGATCCGGGCCGCAGCGCCTCGACATTGCTGGCGGTGACGGTTGCCGCGGGCGGCGCGTTTGCGACGGCGGGTCTGCGGGTTTGGGCATTGCGCGAGAGCACGCCGCCGATTGTGTTCGAGCTTGGCACCAGCGTCGCCGACCGGCTGGCAGGTCGCCATTACTGGCCTATCTGCGCGGCCATGTGCCGGTGCTGGCGCAGCTTCCGGCGGCTGACCCGGATGTGGATCCGGCCAATCCGAGCCGGTACTGGATCGGCAAATGGGTGGCATTGCGATCCACCGCGAAGGATCCGTCGCTGCCGTCGCGCCGCTGGCTTGTGCGCATCACCGCCGTCGAGCAGACGAACGACCCGCTGTTTTTGGTCGATGTGAACGGCAATCCCGATCCCGCGGGCAATCCGCTCGACATCACACGCATCGGATGGGACGCGGCGCAGGCCCTACCGTTCGAATTGTGCCAGGACGAGACCGAATTGCTCGGCAACATCGTCCCGGCGATCGCAGGCGCCAGCGTCAGCGAAATCTTTCGCATCGGGCCGCCCGGCGCAAACGAGCCCGTTGTCGCCAGCGATCTGCCGCGCGCGCTCGAGCGCGAGGGCGTCTACGACACCGACAATGGCGGGCGGCGGCTGGTGTTGCGCTGGGGGCTGCGCGCGAGCGAGGCCGCCGGGCTGGGCTGGCTCGACCCGCTGACCCCCGATCTCGTACTGCGCGAGATCGAGCCGGGCGGCGGCGGTTTTGTTCCGGTCGCAGGCGCGGATCACTGGACCTACCTGCCGAGCCTGATCGACGCGCAGCCGGACGATCCTGCCTTCACGCTCGAAGAAGGGGTGTGGCGCGAGATCATCCGGTTCGAGCGCACCGGCGTCACGATCTCGCACGAGGATTACGCGACTGGCGCGGGCTTCACGTTGCGCTTTGGCGACGGCGCGTTTGGACGCTCGCCCCCGGATGGCACGTTCTTCGAGGTGATCTATCGCACCGGCCCGGCGCCTGGCGCCAGCCTCGCCGATGCGAACCTTGCCGCCGACAGCGTGACCGTTCTCGCCGAGCCCGGCTCGCAACCGCCGAACCAGCCGCTCGCGCTAGCGACGGCCGTCTCTAACCCGCTGCCGATCGAGAACGGCTGGGTGCAGCGCGGCGGCGCGCGGGCACGGTGGACCGGCAGCTGGCTCACCGAATTCGTCACGGCGGACCCCGAAGGCGCGTTCGCGCTGTCCGAGCCGCGCAGAGGAGAATTGTCCAATTTGGTTGACGCGATCCGCCAGGCGGGCCGCGAGGCTTTTGTCGTCGACCCGGATTTCATCTCGATCGATCTCGACATTTCGGTTTGCGTTCAGCCCGGCCACTATCCCGGCGACGTCGAGGCACGAATCATCGACGCCTTGACCGGCAGGCGCCGGCCGCATCATCCGCTCGCGTTTTTCGACCCCGATCATTTCACCTTCGGCGACCCGCTGCGCCGCTCGGCGTTGGAAGCAGCGGTGCAATCGACGCCGGGCGTGCACGGCGTCGAGGACATCCGCATCCGCGCCCGCCGTATTACCGATTGGCGTGAGTTCGACCAGCCCGATTTCCGCGTCGGCGCGACGCAGATCATCCGCTTGCAGAACGACCCCGTCTTCCCAGAGCGCGGCTCGCTTGTCGTGCACGCGCGCGCCGGAGCCTAGGCATGGCCGATCCTTGCTGCCCGTGCGACGTCTTGGTGCATCCGCCGCCGCCCGATATCGCGCCCGGCCTCGCGGTGCTGCCGCGGCAATGGGCCGGCTTCGTCGAATACCGGCGCGCGATGCTCAGAGAGATCCCGCTGCACGGCGCGCTCGCCGCGTGGCGGGCGCGCGGCACCGGCGATCTCGGCATCATGCTGCTGGAGATGTGGGCCTATGTGCTCGACGTCGTCGGCTTCTACGACGCCCGCATCGCCAATGAGAGCTACCTCCATACCGCGGTGCTACCGCTGTCCGCGCAGCGGCTCGTGGCGCTGCTCGGCTATCGCCCGAAGCCCGCCGTGTCTTCCGCCGTGAGGCTGGCCGTGTTCGCTGATGGCGCCGATCCTGTGCTGCTGCCGGCCGGCACCGCCTTTCGCTCGGAAGCCTTTGGCAATGAGCCGCCGCAGGTGTTCGAGACCGGCACCGCGGCGACGATCTGGCCGCAGCGCAATTCATGGCGGCTCGCGCCGATCCGCGGCGGTGTCTTCGACG
>VAZF01000338.1 GCA_005888425.1 Alphaproteobacteria bacterium | reverse complement strand
CGGCTCGGCGCGCCTCGGGCGCCCTGGGCCGGCACGCCGCGCAATGCGGCCTGCCCCTGCGGCTCGGGCAAAAAATTCAAGCACTGCCACGGCCGCATCTGAGCCGCCGGCCGGCATTTCTGGGACGGTCTGGAACGGCAGAGATGCGGATCGGGCGGCTCGCAGCAGTCGGCGCCTTCTTCTTCATGCTGATCGGCGTCGCGCTGCCGCTCTCGGCCCAGAACTTCGCCACGGATATTCCGTTGCCGTCCGGCGGCAGCGAGCGTGTGCTGTTTGCCGCTCCAGCGGCCAACTTTCTCGTGCGCACGCTGCCGCTATGGGTTGCGCAGGGCTTCGCCGTCGAGGTTCTAGGCTCGCCCAACGGCACCTCGCTGCTCGGCCAGCGTCATACCCCGGGCTACCTCGTCGCGATCGATCGCGCGGTCGATTTCGCGCGCTCGCGCGCCAACGCGCCGATCTGGCTCGTCGGCACGAGTCAGGGCTCGACCGCCGCGGCTAACGGCGCGGCTCATCTCGGCGGCAAAATCGCCGGCCTCGTGCTGACCTCCTCGGTGACGCGCCCCAATCGCTCGGGCGAGACGGTATTCGACAGCGAACCGGGCTTGATCGCGCAACCCGCTCTGATCGTCGCCAACCAAGGCGACACCTGCAGGGCAACGCCGCCGGGCGATGCTCCGAGCGTGGCTGCGGCCCTGGCCCGCTCGCCGCGCAAAGAGGTCGTCTTTGTGGCAAGCGATCAGATCCAGTCCGATCCCTGCGAGGCGCTCTCGCCGCACGGGTTTCTCGGCATTGAGCCGGCGGTCGTGCACCGCATCAGCGATTGGATCCGCGCCGCGCCGGTCCGGTGATGACGCTTCCTTCGGGTCTCTGCCTCGTCACCGGAGCCACCGGGTTTGTCGGCTCGGCGGTGGCGCGCGTCCTGCTCAAGGCCGGGCATCCGGTGCGCGTATTGGCGCGGCCGCGCAGCGATCGGCGCAATCTCAAGGGGCTCTCGGTCGAAATCGTACAGGGTTCGCTCGAAGATGCGGCTTCGCTCGCCGCCGCGGTCGCGGGGTGCCGGTATCTGTTTCATGTCGCGGCCGATTACCGGCTGTGGGTACCGGATCCCGGCGCGATGTTCCGCGCTAATGTCGAGGGCACGCGCGAGCTGATGCTGGCGGCGCTCGCGGCCGGTGTTGAGCGGATTGTCTATACGAGCAGCGTCGCGACTCTGGGCATTGTCTCGGATGGCGTTGCCGATGAGGAGACGCCGAGCCGGGCCGAGGACATGATCGGCCCCTATAAGCGCTCGAAATTCCAGGCCGAGGCCGTCGTCCGCGATCTCGTCGCCGAGCGGTCGCTGCCGGCTGTCATCGTCAACCCGTCCACGCCGATCGGACCGGGCGACATCAAGCCAACGCCGACCGGCCGCCTGATTGTCGAGGCGGCGCAGGGCCGGGTGCCGGGATTTGTCGATACCGGGCTCAACGTCGTGCATGTCGAGGATGTCGCGCTCGGGCATCTCTTGGCCGCGGATGCCGGCGAGATCGGTCGCCGCTACATTCTTGGCGGCGAGAATATGAGCCTGGCGGAGATCCTGGCCGAGGTGGCGCGGCAGACGGGCCGCCGACCGCCCTCCATCCGGATCCCCTACGCCGCGATCCTGCCGATCGCAGCCGGGGCGGAGGCGCTCGCACGGTTGACCGGCCGCGAGCCTTTCGTCACGCTGGATGGCGCGCGCATGTCGAAGAAGAAAATGTTCTTCAGCTCGGCGCACGCGGTGCGCGAGTTGGGTTACGCGCCGCGGCCGGCGCCCCAGGCTATTGCCGATGCGGTCGCCTGGTTCAAAGCCAACGGGTATCTCGGATGACCGCTCTTGCCGCCGAGACTCCGCCGCCCCAAGAGGGCACCCTCGAGACCCCGTCCGGTAAAGGGCGAAGCGGCGAGAACTTCCCCGTCGGCTCCTGGCTGATTCGGCGCGACCTGCGGCCGCATGTGCACGCCTTCTATCGTTTCGCCCGCAACGCAGATGACATTGCCGACAACCCGGCATTAACCCCTGACGACAAGGTGCGACGGCTCGATCGAATGGCGGCGATCCTGGACGGCGCCGCTTACGGCCCGCCGGGCGAGGATTCGCCGGCCGCGTTGGCGATGCGCCAAAGCCTCGCCGAGACCGGCGTTACCGCGCAGCATTGCCATGATGTGCTGCACGCCTTCCGGCTCGACGCGACAAAGCTGCGCTACCGCAACTGGGACGATCTGATGGGCTATTGCCGCTATTCGGCGTCGCCCGTCGGGCGGCAACTGCTCGATCTTCATGGCGAAAGCCGCGACACCTGGCCGCCATCCGATGCGCTCTGCTCCGCGTTGCAGGTGCTCAATCACCTGCAGGATTGCGCCGCCGATTACCATGCGCTCGATCGCGTCTACCTGCCGCTGGACCATCTCGGGGCGGCCGGCTGCACCGTCGAGGTGCTCGCGGCGCCGGCGGCGGTCCCCGGGCTGCGGCGCGTTATCGATTCGCTGCTCGACCGCACCGAAGCGTTGATCGCCACCGCGCGCGACCTGCCACCCCGTGTCGCGGCGCGAGGCCTGCGATGGGAATCGGCGGTCATCGTCGCGCTCGCAGGCCGGCTTGCGCTCCGGTTGCGGCGTGGCGATCCGCTGGCAACCCGGCTCAAGCTCTCGAAAAACGATTTCACGGCAGCATTCCTGACCGGTATCCTCGCCCGCAGAGGATGACTGGAACGGTGTGGCATACCGTCGGGGCCGCCCCCGACGCGGAGTCGTTGCGCCAGGCCATTCGCCAAAGGGTCGAGGCGGCCGGAACCTCGTTCTATTGGGCGATGCGGCTCCTCTCTCGTGAGCGCCGCGACGGCATGTACGCGATCTACGCGTTCTGCCGCGAGGTCGACGACATCGCCGACGATACTGCGCCACCGGCCCAAAAGCAGGCGGCGCTAGCCGCATGGCATCGCGAGATCGACGAGCTCTATGCCGGCAGTCCGCAACAGCTCGTCGCCCGAGCACTCGTCGAGCCGGTCGAGCGCTATCGGCTGCGCCGCGATGACTTCCACGCTGTTATCGACGGTATGGAAATGGATGCGGCCGAGGATATCCGCGCCCCGGACCTCGCCACCCTCGACCTGTATTGCGGCCGGGTCGCGGGCGCGGTCGGGCATTTGTCGGTGCATGTCTTCGGCGATGCGGGCCCTGCGGCGCATACGGTCGCCGACCATCTCGGCCGTGCGCTGCAGTTGACCAACATCCTGCGCGACCTGGACGAGGATGCGCGGCGCGGGCGGCTCTATTTGCCCCGCGAGATCCTCGATCGGCACGGCATCGCTACCACCGAGCCGCTGGCGGTATTGCGGCATCCGGCATTGCCGGCGACGTGCCGCGATGTCGCCGCTTTGGCCGTGATGCATTTCGACAAAGCCGCCGAAGCGATGGCGGTTTGCTCGCGCTGGGCGATGCGGCCGGCTGCGGTCATGGGCGCCTTCTATCGCGGCATGCTCGACGCACTGCTGCGCGAGGGCTGGCGCGATCCGAGCCGTCGCGTCCGGCTCTCAAAATCGCAAAAGCTGCGGCTGGTATTGCGCCACGGGCTTCTATGACGCCGCCTGGCCGGGTGCATATCATCGGGGCCGGGGTCGCCGGTCTGGCCGCTGCTGTCGCGCTGAGCGGGGAACGCCGCCCCATTTCGCTCTACGAAGCGAGCCAGCACGCGGGTGGACGGTGCCGCTCATTCTTCGACAGCGAGCTCGGCTGCCGGATCGATAACGGCAACCATCTGCTGCTCGCCGGCAATTCGGCGGCGCTCGCCTATATCGAGCGAATCGGCGCGCTTGATACCTTCGAGCGACCGGCGGAGGCCGCGGTCCCGTTTGTGGATCTTGCGACCGGCGAGCGCTGGGAGTTGCGGCCCAACCGCGGTGCTCTGCCCTGGTGGCTGTTCGATAGCGGACGCCGGGTGCCAGGAACAAGGCCCCGAGATTATCTCGAAGCGCTGCGGCTGAGCCGTGCACCCGCGACTGCGACCGTCGCCGCGGTGCTCGATCCGAAAAGCTTGCTGTTCCGGCGGCTCTGGGAGCCGCTCGCGGTGGCGGCATTGAACACTGGCGCCGAAGTGGGCTCGGCCCGGCTCTTCTGGCGGATCCTAGTTGAGACGCTCGGCCGCGGCGGTGCGGCGTGCCGTGCTCTGGTGCCACATGAGGGCCTATCCGAAAGCCTTATCGACCCCGCCTTGGCATTGTTGCGGCGACAGGGCGCCGAGATCCGGTTCGGCGCGCGGCTGCGCGGCATCGAGTTTGCCGACGGGCGCGCTGTCGAATTGCTCTTCGAGAGCAGCCAAGTCCCGCTCGGCGCTTCCGACAGCCTGATTCTCGCGGTGCCGGCCAGCGTGGCGGCGCGCCTCGTCCCGGGACTCACCGTCCCGGACGAGCACGCGCCGATCGTCAACGCCCATTACCGCTATGTCGCGCCGGCCGAGGCGCCGCTCTTCGCCGGGCTGGTCGGCGGTACGGCGGAGTGGGTGTTCAAGAAACGCGAGGTCGTCTCGGTCACGGTCAGCGCCGCCGATCGGCTGCTGGATGAGCCGGCCGAGAGCTTGGCTGGGCGGCTGTGGCGCGATGTCGCGGCGGCTTACCGAATCGCCAGCGTTCCGGTGCCGCCGGCGCGGATTGTCAAGGAGCGGCGCGCGACGTTTCGGGCTACCCCGGAGCAGGTGAAAAGGCGGCCGGGCACCGCCACTCCGTGGAACAATCTTCACCTTGCAGGCGATTATGTCGATACTGACTTGCCTGCTACGATTGAAGGCGCTATTCGCTCCGGCTTTGCCGCAGCAGGTCGCGCCAGTCGAGATCACAACCCCTCCACGGCCGTTATCCCGGTCACGATGCGGCGGACGGACATCCCCGAAACCACAGAGGATCGCGAGCGCGCCTTGCCATGACCCAGGGAATGACGGCGAGAGCCAAAAACCAGCCGATCGTCAGCCCGGCGTTGCATGTGCCAGGCCTAAACGACGCGATCGGCCGCGCGGCCGCTTCGCTGCTGTCACTGCAGCGTGAGGACGGCCATTGGGTGTTCGAGTTGGAGGCCGATGCGACAATCCCGGCCGAATATATCCTGCTGCAGCATTATCTCGGCACGCCCGAGCCTGATCTCGAACGGCGCATCGCGCGCTATCTCCAATCCACGCAGGCCGAGCATGGCGGCTGGCCGCTGTTCCATGGCGGCGAATTCGACCTGAGTGCGACGGTCAAGGCGTACTTTGCGCTGAAGGCCGCCGGCGATCCGATCGACGCGCCGCACATGCAGCGCGCCCGTGCGGCGATCCTGGCGCGTGGCGGCGCCAGCCGCTGCAACGTCTTCACCCGAATCCTGCTCGCCCTGTTCGGCGAGGTGCCGTGGAACGCGGTGCCGGTCATGCCGGTCGAGATCATGCTGCTGCCAAGCTGGTTCCCGTTTCACATCGACAGGATCTCCTACTGGTCGCGAACCGTCCTGGTGCCGCTTCTTGTGCTGATGGCCCTGCGGCCAAAAGCGCGCAATCCGAATGGCATCCGTATCCCCGAGCTGTTCGTCGAGCCGCCTGAGACGGTGCGCCACTGGATCCTGCCCGCGACGCCGTCGGCGACCGGCTATGCCTTCACATTGCTCGACCGCATCGTGCGCCTTGCCGAGCCAATGTTCCCGGCGGAGCCGCGCCGCCGTGCGATCGAGAAGGCGGTCACCTTCGTGACTGAGCGCCTCAACGGCGAGGATGGGCTCGGCGGCATCTTTCCAGCGATGGCCAACTCACTGATGATGTTCGACTGCCTCGGCTACCCGCCGGACCACCCGGACCGGGTTGCCGCGACAGCGGCATTGCGCAAGCTCGTCGTTGACAATGGCGAGCAGGCCTATTGCCAGCCTTGCCTGTCCCCGATTTGGGACACGGCGCTTGCCTGTCACGCGTTGATGGAAGTCGGCGAGACCCGTCTGACGCCCGCGGTGCGGCAAGCGCTGGATTGGCTCGCCGAGAGGCAGGTGCTCGACAGGGTTGGCGACTGGGCGATCGCTCGCCCCGGGCTCCGACCGGGCGGCTGGGCCTTTCAGTACGCCAATCCGCACTACCCCGATCTTGACGACACCGCGGCCGTGGCATTGGCGCTCGACCGCTTTGACGGAGCCGCATACGAGCCGGGAATCGACCGGGCGGCCGAATGGATCCTCGGCATGCAGAGCCGCAACGGCGGCTGGGCGTCGTTCGATGCCGACAACACGCATTACTACCTCAACCATATTCCGTTCGCCGATCATGGCGCGCTGCTTGATCCGCCGAGCGCCGATGTCAGCGCACGCTGTCTCGGCTTTCTGGCGCAGCGCGGCTTCTCGCCCGATCACCCCGCCGTCGCGGGCGCCCTGGACTTTCTGCGGCGCGAACAGGAGGCGGACGGCAGCTGGTTCGGCCGCTGGGGCACCAATTACATCTACGGCACCTGGTCAGTGCTGGCCGCGCTCAACGCGATCGGCCTCGACCCGGCCTCGCCCGAGATCCGGCGCGCTGTAGTTTGGTTGTTATCCTATCAACGCGCGGATGGGGGTTGGGGTGAATCCGGCGAGAGTTACTGGCCCGACAAGCCGCATGGCGAGGCGCCGGACAGCACCGCCTCCCAGACGGCGTGGGCGCTCCTCGCGTTGATGGCAGCCGGCGAGGTCGCGCATCCGGCAGTGGCGCGTGGCATCGCTTACCTGATCGAGAGCCAGGATCGCGACGGCAATTGGAACGAACCGTGGTACACGGCTGTGGGCTTCCCGCGCGTCTTCTATCTGCGCTACCACGGCTATCGCGCGTTTTTCCCGCTCTTTGCCCTCGCGCGCTATCGCCGGTTGTCGCTGGCCAATTCGCGGCGGGTCGCCTTCGGACTGTAGCCTGCGCCGCCGGATCGGCCGGGAACCCGGCCTAACTTCCCGCGTAGACCCCTCGCGCTTTATGCCGGATGCCCTGGCGCCGCCGCGCTTCGCCTATATGCCGTTTGGCGCCGGGCCGCGCGTCTGCGTTGGCGCGCCGTTTGCGTTGACCGAACTGGTGCTCGTGACTGCCGCCTTAGTGCGGGCGTTCCGAATCGAGCTGGCTCAGCATCGCCCGATCGCGCCGGTTGGGTTGGTCACCCTGCAGCCGGAGACGCCGCCGCCCTTCCGGCTGATCCCGCGCGGTTCAGGCTGATCTGCAACAACGGCCCGGAAAGTGCGGCTCCGGCAAGGCGCCGCGGCGATTTTTTTGTAGCCAATTGCCGCCGGGTCGCGTAGGGAAAGTGCGACGCTGGATAGCCGATTGCTGCTGCGGTATGCATAAGCCTGGATAGCCTGCCGTGTCCCGCACACGGGGGGTGTGGGGCTAAATCGCGGGTTGTGTCATTCCGAATGCTCATGCCGGTTTTCGCAGCGAAGGGGACTGAATGCGCATTTTGACACCGGTGCTCTGCACCTCCGGCCTTGCGGCGGAGGCGAGGGTTGCCAGAGCGGCCGGGTTTCAGGTCATTGTTGGCGCGGGCGATCCCGAGCGCACAACGGCGCTCGTCAAGGACGCGGCGCGCGACGCGAAATGTCTCGTCAGCTTCGGCGTCGCGGGCGGCCTCTCACCCCATCTCAAACCCGGTCATGTGATCCTCTCGGCTGAGGTCATCGGCGATGACCATCACTGGCGCCCGAACGAGCGGTTTCAGCAGCAAATCCGCGGCCTCGGGGGGCGAATCGGCGCGGTTGAAGGAGCGGTGCTCGGTTCCCGCGCAATTCTTGCGACCGAAGACGACAAAACGCGCGCTTGGCGCGAAACCGGCGCCGTTGCTGTCGATCTCGAAAGCGCCATCGTCGCGCGCGCCGCCGAAGCGGCCGGCATCCCGTTCCTGGTCCTGCGCACGATCGCTGACCCGTCGACACGGGAATTGCCACCGGCAGCCTTGATCCCGCTTGCCGAGAACGGCACCCCCGCGATAATCCGCGTCGCAGCCGAAGTGCTGCGGCGGCCTCGCCAGATCGCCTCGCTCTTTGGTCTCGCGCGGGAGACCCACCAAGCCCTGAGCGCGCTAGCCGGCCCCGCCCGCGCGCTGCGGCTCGCGTTTGCTTCTATCTGAGCCGCGATTCAGGCGCTGCATCGCCTCTTCGACATGACGGGAGAAGACGTATTCGGCCGGCCGCTGCCGGTCGAGCGGGATTTCCGGCGCCATCTCCCCGGTTGTGCGCAAGCCGCGTAGGCTGACCATGGCCGCTTTCAGCGGGTGGTGCACCGAATCGACAACCGCCGTCGCCTCATAACCGCTGTGTACCATGCACTGGGCGCATTTCTCGTAATTGCCGGTGCCGTAGGAATCCCAGTCCGTTTCCTCCATCAGCTCCTTGAAGCTCTTCGTATAGCCCTCACCGAGGAGGTAGCAGGGACGCTGCCAGCCGAAATAGTTGCGCGTCGGGTTGCCCCACGGCGTGCAGTGATAGGTCTGATTGCCGGCCAGGAAATCGAGAAATAGGCTCGACTGGTTGAACGACCACCGGCTGCCGTTCTGCCGCTTGAAGATTTCGCGGAACAGCTCCTTCGTGCGGCGGCGGCTGAGGAAATGCGCCTGATCGGGAGCCCGCTCATAGGCGTAACCCGGCGAGACGGTGATGCCATCAATCCCCATCTCGGTCA
>VAZF01000730.1 GCA_005888425.1 Alphaproteobacteria bacterium | reverse complement strand
GGCGCCGGCCCGGCTGAAGCGCGCGATGGCCGGCTCGCGCCACGGCGTGTCGTGCGGATGAATGGCGCCCGCCGCGGCGCCGGCCTCGACCTCGGCGCCGAGCTCGACAAGCGGCTCGAACAGGCCCGGCTCCGGCGCATAGCAATAGTAATCCTGACCGCTGAGCTGCATCAGGCGCGTCGTGTGTTCCGCGCGGGGCGGTTCACGCGTCAGCACGCCGAGCGCGTGCAGTACCCGGCGCACGCCGCCCTCGGCGATGCGCAACGCGGCCGGCGTCACCTGCCCGCCGCCCGCCAGCTCGGTGCTCATATGGCGGACGCCAGCGCGGGCCGCCGCCGCGGTCAAGGTCATGTCGCCCCAGCCGCCGCCATCGACGAGATAGCCGATCGGTGCGCCGAAGACGCGCATCAGCTCGATCGCCCGTTCGACGCCCTCGGGCGTGTCGGGACGCCGCCCGAGCGTGCTCGGCAGATAGGTCAGCGAGCTGCCGCCCGAATGGATGTCGAGCACGAAATCGCAGCGCGGCAGCAGTTCGTGCTCGATGTAATAGGCGATCTGCGCGGTCGGGCCGCCGGTCGGGTCGCCGGGAAAGCTGCGGTTGAGATTGCCTTGGTCGAGCGGCGAGGTGCGGCTGCCGGCCATCGCGGCCGGGAAGTTCGCCGACGGCAGGATGATGATGCGGCCCTGCACCTCGCCCGGCTCGAGCTCGCGAATGAGCCGCCCGAGCGCGACCTGGCCTTCATATTCGTCGCCGTGATTGCCGGCCATCAACAGAACCGTCGGGCCGCTGCCGTTCGCGCCCTTATTGCTGATCTGGGCGATCGGGATCGGGATCCAGCCATAGGCGGAGCGATGTACCGAGTGCGGCAGGCGCAAGAACCCGGTCTGCTTGCCGCTGCCGTCGAGATCGATCTCCGGCGAAAGGCGGCTTCTTGCCTTGGGCGTCGCGGCGGGCATGACGGACTCCTGGGGGCGAGTCGGCGCGGCGGCACATGCCGCCGCTTCAACTATGAGCGGCTTTTAGAGGAAGGCGAGGCAATTTTCCGAGGGAAGCTTTTAAACGGGAGATTGCGTCGCCTGTCCTGCAATGGCAACGGGATCGCGCGTCAATCCAGCTCTTGGCGAGAGGGCAATTCGCGTTTTGCGATAGTGGGATACCACCAAGGTAAGGCTTTCGTAACCTTATTCCGGTGCTATGATCGTGGCATGCCGAACGCGCGAATTCTCGTCGTCTTAACTGTTCTGTTAAGCGTTATCTGCGGCATGACCGCACGCGCCGATGAGGTGCTGCCCTCGCAGGTCGGCCGGATCAGCGCCGCAAATGGCGCCGTCAGCCTGCGGCCGGCGAGCGGCGAGTGGACCACCGCCAGCATCAACGATCCGCTCGCGACGGGGATGGCCGTCCGCACCGCCGATCGGGCGCGGGCCGGGATCAGCATCGGCGCGCTGCGCAGCGTGCTGGCGGGCGGCAGCGAGGCCGAAATCGCGCGGCTCGACGATGCGACGGTTCAGATCGCCTTCAAGCAGGGCCGCATCGGCATTCATCTGGCGCGGCTCGATGCCGGCACGGCGATCGAGATCGACCTGCCGCAAGGCGCGGTGTGGCTGCTCGCGCCGGGCGATTACGACATCACCGCCGGCAATGACCAGCTCCCCGGCCGGGTCGCGGTCTTTGCCGGACAAGCGCGTTTTGCGGGTGGCGGCACGGACCGGACGATCGCGTCCGTGGAGCCCGCTGCGCTCAAGCATGTTACGGCCGGGATAACGGGTTGGGAGGCGCTCGATACCGCCGGCACCTGGGAGAGCGCCGAGGGGCTCGGCGACGTGTGGGTTCCGAAAAGCGTGCCCGATGACTGGGCGCCCTACCGCTACGGGCATTGGCGCTGGGCCGCACCGTGGGGCTGGAACTGGGTCGACGACATGGCGTGGGGCTTTGCGCCGTCGCATTACGGGCGCTGGGCGCGGATTGCCGGGACAAATACGGGAACCGAGCGGTGGGCCTGGGTTCCGGGCGCCGAGGTCGCGCATCCGATCTATATGCCGGCGGCGGTCAACTTCATCGGCAGCGCCGGCGTCGGGCTCAGCGCCCCCGACCCGATCGGCTCGGTCGTCGCGTGGTTTCCGCTCGCGCCGGGCGAGGCCTACTGGCCCGGCTATACGAGCGACCTCGGGCTGGTACGCCGCATCAATGCCGGCGTGGTCAAGGATGTCGCGAAGATCGGGCCCGGGGTCGGCAGCGAGCCGCCCGGGGAGTTGATCACCGCGCATTATCAGAACCGGCGCTTCGCGACGGTGGTGCCGCGGGCGGTCTTTGCCGGCGGGCGCGCGGTCGCGCCGGCGCAGGTATCCCTGCCGCCGGAGCGGCTCGGCAACGCGCCGCTGCTGTTGGGGTCGCCGCAGATCATGCCGCCGGCCTCAAAGCCGGTGGTCATCGCGACGGCGAGCGCTGTGCATACGCTGTCGCGCATCCTGACCCCGCAGCCCTCGCGGGTAACGGCGCGAGTGAGGGGGGTGCGGTACAGCGGCTCGACATCGGCGCACGCCCAGACGAGGTCCGCCTTTAACGCCCGGGTCGCGATGAGCGCCAGCCGGGCGAAGGCCCACGCCGTCGCGGCCTATGCGCGAAGCCCCCGCGGGCGGACGCATGTCGCCGCCGCTTCCAGCCGGCCGCGCTGGCACTGAGCCCAGGGCAGCAAGCCTAGGGCAGCAGTCCCGCGTGAATTGCGCAGGTGAGCCCAAAAGCCGGTTTCCGCTGTTGACGCTATCGGGGCGCGAATGCCCCGAGGAGTCGTGCCGTGAAACCGTCGCGTATCAATAAAGCTCATTGGCGGACCGCCGGGGCCGTTGTACTGAGCCTCGTCGCTGTTTATGGCACCAGTCCCGCCAATGCCGCCGATCTCCGCCCCACGCGGGCTCAGGCCAGCCGGGTCGATCGCAGCGCCATGCCGATGTCGCCCCGCGGCGTCAACGAACGGCGCCAGATCATCGTCGAGCGCCGCGTCGCGCCGCGGGCCGCGGCCGGGAGCACGGTCGTTCTGCGAGGCAGCCGTTCCCCCGCCTTTCCGAATTTGAATGCGCCCGGCCCCAATCTGAATGGCGCCGG
>VAZF01000729.1 GCA_005888425.1 Alphaproteobacteria bacterium | reverse complement strand
GGCCGGATATCCCGAGCATTTCAAGCGCCCACATGCCGATAAACGAGCTGACCATGAACACGTTGAAATGCGCGAAATTGATCAGCTCGAGGATGCCATAGACGAGCGTGAAGCCGAGCGCCAACAGGGCGTACATCGCGCCGAGGCTCAGCCCATTGATGACCTGCTGCAGCAGAACCGGATCGATGATCATGCGGCGTCGACGCTCATAATCCGTTCGCCGGAGACGAATTGACCCGCTGGCCTCGACGCCCCCGATTGAGGGTCCCGGCGCAAGCCGGGATCCATTCGTCAACCGCTTCTACCCCGGGCAGCAGGGGTCCCGGCCTTCGC
>VAZF01000728.1 GCA_005888425.1 Alphaproteobacteria bacterium | reverse complement strand
TCGGCATGATGTCGTAGGACTGCTTGACGACTTTGACGCCGGCCTGCGCGACGCCGCCGTAATAGAGCGCGTCGGGGTTCATGGACTTGATCTTCGTCAGCACCGTCGTGTAGTCGGCTTCCTTCGGGTTCAGCTGATCGCGCCCGAGCACCTTCACGCCGCGCTTCTCGGCTTGCTTCTGGAACGAATCGGCGATGCCGACGCCATAGGCGCCGCTGTCGTCGAGCACATAGATCGATTTGACCTTCAGCGTGTCGGCCATGTAGTTGGCCATGTTCGGGCCCTGGAAGGCATCGGTCGTCACGGTGCGGAAATAGACCGCCTTGCCGGCCGGCCGGTACTGCCCGGCGAATTTCGGGTCGGTGATGTCGGGGTTGGTCGAGGCCGGGGTGACGGTCGCCAGATTGCCCTGGCTGAGGATCGGCGACATTGCCTTCCCCGAACCGCTCATCTGCGGCCCGATCGCAGCGACGACGCTGTTGTCGGCCACCATTTTGCGGGCATTCGTGGCGGCCTGGGCCGGATCGTACTGCCCGGCCGTCGCGGTGCCGTCATCGAGCACCATGACATTGATCTTATAGCCGGCGACGCCGCCCTTTGCGTTGGCCTCTTCGATCGCCAGCAGCGCGCCGTCCTTGATCAGCTCGGCGTCATGCGCGTCGGCGCCGGTCAGCGGCAGGTTGATGCCGATCGTGATCGTCTTGTCCGCGGCGAAGGCGCGGAAGGCGAAACTGCCGGCAATGGCGGCGGCGGGCAGATGGATGACAAGGGCACGGCGCGACAACATGGGGACGACTCCCGGTTCGATCATGCGTGGTCGATCGGTAATTTTCGCGCCAAAGCCGCGGGCGCGGCAAGCCCCCCATGGCAGCGCCCAGCAGGCGGGGCGCGATTCGGAGCGGCTGTGGTCTCGACGGTGCCGGCGGCGGGAATCGGTCTGGGATCGCCGGGTTCAACTAACGCTGGAACTCGATCGCCTCGAAAGCGCCGTCAAGGATCGCGGCAGGAACCGCGATCAACAGGCCGGCGGCCATCAAACCCCACAGGACGAACACGATCGTCCGCTGATGCGCGATCAATGTCCGGATCGGCGGAACGCCGGCATTCCCGATCCGCACCTGGAAGCCGAGGACAATCAGCACCATCAGCGGCACCGCCGAGAACGCGAGCCCAACACACAGGCCGAGCATGAGGGCGAGGATTGCGATCTGGATCCCCCGGTCGTGCGGCGCCAAGCCGAGGGCATCGAGGAGATTGCCGCCCCAGCCGATCGCGAGAAGCGCGGCAAAGATAGCGCCGGTGATCAGGGCATGGAAGGCGATGGGCAGCACGATACACGGCGCGCCGCCCGGTTCTCGGCCCTACCCGATCGAATGGCGCGATCTTGCGGCGACGACGCCGGCCGACGCGATTCGCGAATTGCTGCTGCCCGCCCCCTGGCTGTTCGGGTCGCTGATCCTCGCCGCGCAGGAGCTCTATCCCCTGGCGCTGACCGCCTCCTTTGTCTTCTTTCTGACCGGGCTGCGCCTCGTGCACGGGGCCTTTCACTACTCGCTGGGCCTGCCGCGCCGTGCGACGGACTTCGTCATGTTCACCTTCAGCCTGGCGATGCTCGGCTCGATGCATGCCGTGCAGTGGAACCATCTGCGGCACCACCGGCATTGTCTGGCCGAAGACGACATCGAGGCGATGGGAGCGCGCTGCTCGGCCTGGGAGGCGCTGTTGCTGGGGCCGCGTTTTCCGATCCGGCTGCATCGCGCCGCCCTGGCGGGTGCGCGACCGGCGCAGCGCCGTTGGATCGCCGCCGAACTCGGCGGCAACCTCGCGATCGGCGCGTTAGCATTGGGCGCGCTGTCGCCGGGAGCCTTATCGTTTCACCTGCTGGCGATGGCGGCCGGCCAGTGCCTGACCGCCTTTTTCGCGGTATGGACCGTGCATCACGGCTGTTCGCGAACGGGGCCGCTGGCGCGCACCGTGCGCGGTCGGTTTCGCGCCACCATTACCTTCAGCATGTTCTTCCACCTCGAGCACCATCTGTTTCCGCAGGTGCCGACGGCGCGGCTGCACATCCTGGCGCGCCGCCTCGATGCGGCAGAGCCCGAGGCGCGCCTCCTGGTATGGTGACCTAGTGTGGTGGATTTGAAGTTCCGATCATCTGGGTGGCACGCGCGATTGGGAACTTCAAATCCATAACCACACTAGATTCCATGGTTTGCTAGTGTGTTCTCGAATCCGAAATTCGCTCCGAGCGCATCCCAGATGAGGCGAATTTCGGATTCGGCACACTAGCCCCGCATCCGGACCGGCGGCACCTCGCGTGGGACCAACAGGTTGCATCCCACCGTCGCCTTGACCTCATCGATCGAGACGCCGGGTGCGAGCTCGCGCAGCGCCATGCCGTCCGGCGTGATCGCGAAGAGCCCGTAATTGGTGATGACGAGATCGACGACACCCTTCGCGGTAATCGGGATCGCGCAGCGTTCGACGAGGCGGGGCCGGCCATTGCGCGTCACCTGCTCCATGGCGACAAAGACATGCTTGGCGCAGGCGGCGAGATCCATCGCGCCGCCGATGCCGCCGCCCTTCTGCCCGGCCATCTTCCAGTTCGCGAAATCCCCGTTCTCGGCGACCTCGTAGGCGCCGAGCACCGTCACATCGATGCGGCCGCTACGGATCATCCCGAAGGAATCGGCGTGGTGCACGATCGCGGCGCCGGGGTTCAACGTCACGTGCTGGCCGCCGGCATTGACGAGGTGCAGGTCCTCCTTCCCCGCCCCGGTCAGCGGGCCGTAGCCGATGACCCCGTTCTCGGCATGAAAGATGATCTGCTTGTCGCCGAAATCGAAATTGGAACACAGCGTCGGGATGCCGATCCCAAGATTGACGACCCAGCCATCCTCGAATTCCATCGCCAGCCGGTCGCACATTTGTTGGCGGCTAAGCCCCTTCGCGCCATCGCTCATCTGACGTTCCCTTTCCGCATGGGCTTCGCTGCGCTCAGCCCATCCTACACGCCAACATTTCGTAGGATGGGCTGAGCCGAGCGAAGCCCATCATCATTTGCGTTTCACCTTCGCGTCCTTTGCGTGTCCACCGCGTCCTTTGCGTGTCCACCGCGTCCTTTGCGTTATCTAAGTTTTGTCG